>JBEBRN010000155.1:0-3174 GCA_040394775.1 Taishania pollutisoli | reverse complement strand
TTTTTTGAGAGACAAAACCTCCTTCTTATTTTAAACGTTTAGGACGCTATTGTTTAATGATCTATAAATTAAGAATCATGGGCTCAACAGAAATAAAATATAGAAAAGAATACGATGAAGTCATGGAACAAATTGAAGTTCTACTTCATAAGTCCACACAATTAGGTGGGTTTGATAAACTTTCGTCTTTGGAAAAACAGCGCTTAACTGCGTTGTCTTTACAAGCGGAACACTATGAAGACAGTCTTTCTTTGATGCCTATAAAAGTACCTAAAACACTGGAGGAAATGCTGCGCTATAAAATGTATGAAAAAGATATGAAGCAGAAACAATTAGCTTCTATTCTGGGGATTAGTGAGGCTTTTATTTCAGGGCTTCTGTCTGGTAAAAGAAAACTAACGATAGATTTGGCAAAAAAGCTCCATGTTAAACTAGGGATTGATGCAGAGTTTCTTTTACTGTCAGTTTAGGAATAATTAAAAAAACCGGCACGAGAAAATTGCGGTATCATCCGATAAATCATTTCCATCTCTCCATTCATCTAATTTAGAAAAGATGAGGTTATTCATATCTTCCATTTTTAACGGATAGAAGCTATGAATGGTTTTTACTAGACGATCGATTTCAAAGTATTCCCCTTCTTTGTTGGTCAATTCAACGACGCCATCGGTGTAAAGAATGAGAGTGGTGTTATTGGGAAGTATTCTTTTTCCGACATGAATAAAAGGTAATTCATCCAACATGCCCAAACCAACCGTTCCTTTTTCCAGCAATTCGTATTTCTTTCCGTTGGTAAGAATAGGGTAGTTGTGGCCTGCGTTTATGTAGGATAATTCGCGTGTGTTGGCGTTGTAAATGGCAATGAAAAAGGTGATAAATTTTTCTCCTTTGGAAGATCGTATAACTGTTTTATTCAACTCTTTGATTAAGAAATCCAGATCAAAATGCTGATAGGCAAATAAGGTACGAACAGATGCTTGAAAGTTAGACATCAACATTGCTGCACTAATTCCTTTACCGGAAACATCGGCAATACACAAGGCATAGTTGTCATCATCAAGTGGAATAAAATCGTAATAATCGCCACCAATTTTATGGCGTTGGATGTATTTTGCCGAAATGTCCATTCGTGTATTCGAAGGTAAATCGGACGGAAAAAGCATGTTTTGAAGTAATGAAGCCACTTCCAACTCCTTCTTAATGGCTTGCGAAGCAATTTCCATTTTCACCATCTTACGATTTTGAATCGCTATCACGATGACATTGATGATGGTCTGAACAAACTCGAGATTTTCTTTTATTTCTTTTGAGCTGTATTGCTCTTGGTTAATTCCACTTAAAAGGGCGTAGGCAATCGCTTTATCTTCATGAAAAATAGGAACAACCACCGTAAATTCATCCAATAATTCATCGGAAGAGGATTCAATAAAAGTAATATCCGTAAAACGGGAACAAGATGCAATAACAGAAGTGATTTCGTGTTTACCTTTGACATTTTCTTTCAGTAGGAAATCCCAATTTTCATCTAAATAGACAATGATGAATTTTTCAAATCCCAATTGTTCTTTCAGTAAGAAGAAAAGAGAGTTGGTAACATTTGTGAGCGAAAAGTTATGGTGTAGCTGTTTCGTAATCTCTAAAAGGGATTTCAATTTTGACTCTTGTAAACGCAGTCTGTTCTCTATTATTTTATCCGTTGTATCAATCATTTTTGTTTCGCTAACAAATGTAGCGCTGCTATTTCTTTAAATTTATCTTTGGCAACTCCACAAGGGCTTCCAAAATAGACTTGATCGCCTTTTAAGTTCTTGGAAATTCCCGATTGTGCTAAAATTACAGCTCCTTTTCCAATAGTCACATCAGCTGCAGAACCAGCCTGACCCCAGAAAATACAATCGTCTTCAATAGTCACGCAACCTGCAATGCCTACTTGTGAAGCTAACACCACATTTTTACCAATAATCGTATCGTGACCAATTTGTACATGGTTATCAATTTTAGTTCCTTCGCCGATAATTGTTCGATCGGTTACGCCTTTGTCAATCGTTGTGCAAGCACCAATTTCTACATTTTTTTGAATCCAAACACCTCCACATGAATACAATTGTTCACGACCTGTAGGTTTCAATTTATAGTAAAACGCATAATGACCGATGACCGCATTTGGACCGATAATCGCTCCTTCGTCAATTTGAACATTGTCATGAATCACCGCTCCTGGATGAATAATCACGTTTTCTCCGATTTGAACGTTATTTCCGATGTAAACATTTGGATAGATAAACGCACTTTCGGCAATCGTTGAACGACTGTTTATCGCGTCTGATTGTTTTGTTGGCGGCATAAAATGCATAGAGATGCGATTGAATAAATCAAACGGTGCATCCGAAACAATCAACGCTTTTCCTGCGGGACAATCCACTTCTTTATCGATAATAATCGTCGTTGCTGCAGAATGGAGTGCTTTATCGTAATATTTAGAATAATCGACAAATACGATATCTCCTTCCACCACTCGGTGAATTTCATTGATACCATTTATGATGTGATTATCGTCTCCAATGTATTTACAATCAAATAGTTGTGCTATCTCTTTCAGCGTGTACGCGCGTTCAAATTTCATGTAGAAATATTTTAAACTAAGGTAGGTTTAAAATAAGCTGAATAAACGGATAATAGAAAGTAGTTTTCCTCTTGAGCTTGTTAATAATCAAAGTAGAAAAGAAGGAGTGTGGAGTAACTATTTACCAATATGCAAGTTACAATCAAAAAAAATGACGAATAGTGCTATTCGTCATTTTTAGATAAGAGTTATATTATATTATTCGCATGCTTTCGAAAGCAACGTAATCATCGCTGAAGCAACGATAAACAATTGCGTAGCAGTTTCGTCGCTCAATTCCGTTCCATCGCTATCAGGTTCACTAATTTCCATTAGCATAAAACGAATTAATTCTTCTTGATCAGCGTATTCTTCCAAAGCATCAGGATTATCAGTGTTAAAGAAATCGTCTAATACATGGAAAAAAGGTTCTTCAAATTCGTCAATCATGTCTTCATTCACTTCCTTAGGTGTTAGTCCTTCTTGACTGAATGCCTCCGCAATTAAACAAAAATAGTAAATCAGTAATCCTTCCAATTCTTTGTTGTCATATTCGGTTGCCGCTTGTCCTG
>JBEBRN010000154.1:0-3200 GCA_040394775.1 Taishania pollutisoli | reverse complement strand
ACTTATTTCGCTGAAAATCAACCATTTAAGTGACTTTTTAGCGAAGTGTTGACAATTTATGAGTTGTTTAAATTTCTACTTATTTGATATTTACAGGATGGATTTATACATTTCATAAAACTGTTCGTCTGCTTTTTCAAAAGCATCTTTGATTGTTAGATTGTCGTGTTTTGCTCTCAAATCTTCCAATTTAAAATAGTGAAATCTCTCGATATGTTCCAATCTGTCAACAGTATTTTGAGCCATCAAATTTCTTTTTTGTCCTTCAAAATTGAATGGAAGAGAAGAAATAGTTAAAAAAGGTCTTTCCTGGTAGTGGAGCATTAAGGTGAGTTCCTCCGTCATGTTTGTTCCCGTATAACCACCTAATCCAGAGACTAAAACAACAAATTCATCACTTTTAAAAAGGTCCAAAAAAGCAATAGGTAATTCAAGTTCCATTTCTCGATTGGTGAATTGAATGGGGTCCAAGCCATCTATTTCGTAGATTTCAACGGGCGGAGAAAAATGAATAAATTGAAATTCTTTTGAGGTATCTTTCTTTTCACTATCTGTTACATACGTGAACTTTCCCTCCACTCCTTGACTATGAAGAAATGAAATGATTTTTGATCCAGCAGCTCCCAATCCTATGAAATGAACTGATGATAAATCGAGTGCACTAATTTTAGCACGTTGGAGTGGGTTAATATTGTTTAAATCCATTTTCATGTGCTTGTTTTACTTGGTTCATTAAGGATTTTGGTTCAATGACTTTCATGTTGTCACCAAAAGAAAGCAACTCCATTAATAAGTCATGGGTCAGACAAAGTTTCAGTTGGATGCGCAATTCTTCGTCCGTATCGACTAAAACTTGCTGTGTTTCGTGTAGCGGCAATGTTTTGATATATTTTCCTTGGAAAGGATCAAAGGACAGAATGATGTCTTGTGGTTTTTGTCCATTTGGACTGATAATACCAAAACAATAGCGATAACTTTCTTCAATGCTATACTCCTTAGGATAGATATAGGATTGATTGGTGATTTCAAGATTGCTCAAACGGTCAAGTGCAAAACTCTTTATCGCACTGTCTTTATTGTCTTTCGCAATGATATACCAACGGTTTTTGAATTCCTTTAAAGCATACGGTTCCACATTCCTTTGACTCGATTCTTCTTCCCAAAACTTCTGATAAGTAAATTTTATTTGAAGTCTATTTTTAATCGCATGGAGTAAACCATACAAATTCTCAGTTCCTTGCGGTCGACGTTTTTCCAAATGAATAAAAGGTGCTAAATCACTTGCTAGGTTTAAAGAATTGAATATATCGAAAGCTTCCATCATGCGCTGAAAATTCATGTTCTCCGCTTCACTTTGACTGATAAAATAGCCTTTGTGCGATTTTGAATATTCAATATCAATTCCAAAAACATCACGTATTTCTTTGATGTCTCGTTGAAGCGTTCGTTTTGAAAAGCCGATATTTAAAGTGTCATCTTGCATTTGTAAATAGCTGAACTCGCTATCAATATATGATTGTAACTCCTCATACGTAGAATAGGGCTTTACTTTGAGTTTTTTAAGAATGAGTAAGTATCTGGATATGTAGCCTCGTTTTGACATGTAAAATTTTATTAAATGGAGTTTTATTTATTTCTAAAACAAAAATAGGAGTAGAGAACGCCAAAGTATGTCGCTGTTAGATTTTTTTTTGAAAAAGTCGAATTTAAGAGGTGATTAATGAAATTTTACCACAATACAAATATCATTTATCTATCCTTAAAAACATTCAACGCAATATGCGCACACGCCTGCGCATCAGCCAAAGCATTGTGATGATTTTCAAGTTGAAATCCTAAAAACTTCGAAACGGTATTGAGTTTGTGATTCGGAAGTTCAGGAAAAAGCTTTTTTGATTCTCTATATGTACAATAAAAAGGATTTTTGTGATGTTCTAGATTATACGAACTTAAGACAGCTCTCAAACAACCTTCATCAAAAGCACTATTATGAGCAACAATTGGTAAATCTTTAATTCGATTGTTTAGTTCACTCCAAATTTGGGGAAATTCAAATGCTTTCAACGTATCCCAATAAGTGATTCCGTGAATATCGGTTGCCCAATTGCAATAGAAATTGGGATTGGGTTTTATTAATTCGTAGAATTCGTCCACTATAATGTTGTTTTCTACAAATACTAATCCAACACTACAAACACTACTTCTGTGTTGATTTGCGGTTTCAAAATCTAATGCGACGAAGGAATTCATTTAATAGTTATTTTTTTTCTATTTTTCTTTTTCTATAGACTCGTAAATATATAAATTTCAGATAAATACAAATAAAATTCAACAATTTATTTGTAGTAAATTTACTTTCTAAAACAAAAATAGAATAAGGAAACGCCAAAGTATGTCGCTATGAAAATGAATTATAAACTTTTAATCTTGCTCTTCCTCCAACTGATTACAAATACTTCCTTCCGTATCTCTATAATAAACATACGTTCGACTGTCTATCTTTTGGAGGGTTCTTCCTTTGGAAATAAACTGGTTTAGAAACACACTTTCTTCGGAAAAAACATCTTGAAAACGGTCATCAGCATCTAAACAAGCACGTTTAATGAAAAAAGCACCACCAATAATACATTCGTCGATTGGAGTCATTTTGGAAGCGTCATTCTTGTCTGGAACGAATTGATTGCCGATAACGTGCACATTACTGTGTAATAAATCGATTTCAGGTGTTTCTAGAAGAATTCCTTTTCGGATAGCTAAATGTGTTGGAAGATACTCGTCGTCGGAATCTAAAAAAGTGATGTAACGTCCTTTTGCTTCTTCGATTCCTGAATTTTTACTCAACGCCGCTCCTTGATGTGCATGAAATGAATAGTGTATTTTATCCGATAAATAGGGTAGAAGCAGTGTTTTGGTTTCATCTGTCGAAGCGTCGTCAATGATGATGCATTCCCAATCTGTACACGTTTGTTTTAAAAGCGATTGTAATGCTCTTAGAATTGTGTGTGAACGATTGTAAGTACAAATAATAACGGAGAAAAAAGGAGCGTTATTGGTGGGATGGATAGACATCTTTGTCGTGAATATTTTAATTTTTGATAAATGAATTAAAAGCAGGTCGTAGAACGGAGCCGAAGCAAGCCTTTACAAATCAATTATCAGACGCAAATAAAAACTTATTCGGACTCACAATATTTGTTTTC
>JBEBRN010000153.1:0-3297 GCA_040394775.1 Taishania pollutisoli | reverse complement strand
GTTGTAAAAAATGAGGTGAATGGGTTGAATCATCCTTTGGTGCGATTGAAATAACTAACTTTTATCTTTCAGAAAATTATTATACAAAAAAAGATACTTGAAAGAATCTACCATTTATACAATAGGTCATTCGACACATACTTTAAAAGAATTCATCAACATGTTAAATTCTTTTAATATAAAAATGTTGGTAGATATTCGTAGTTTACCAGGATCACGAAAGTTTCCACAGTTTAATAAAGAAACACTTGGACCGTCATTAGAAGAAGCTGGAATACATTATTTGCACATGCTTGAATTGGGCGGAAGAAGAAAGGTGAAAAAAGATTCTAAAAATAACCGTTGGCACAATGATTCTTTCAAAGGATACGCTGACTACATGGAAACTGATGATTTTAAAAATGCCATTGTGGAACTCGAAAAAATAGCACTAGAACAAACGACCGCTTATATGTGTTCCGAAGCTGTTTGGTGGAGATGTCATCGTTCTATGGTTTCCGATTATCTAAAAGCAAATAAATGGAACGTGTTACACATCATGGCGGTAGGAAAAGTGCAGGAACATCATTATACGGAACCCGCAAGAATAGTTGATGGTGAGGTGGTTTATTCGGATGAGATTGATTTTGATAAGTAAGGAAGAAAATTGATATTGAAAAGCACTTTTGGATAGTAGATGTTTATCTTAATTTTATATATTTACCATGCGAGAAACGCTACAACCTTTCTGGAAGCTCTTATGTGAAAGTAAAAGATACACGTGAAGTGATTGATATCAAGGTATTAAACAAAGAAATCTCACAAACCGTAAAAGAAGATAAATACGCTTCGTGCTGATATTGATGCAATTCTTGCCGGCTTAAATGGAGAAACTTTATGAGTGAAGAACTAAATGGAAATATAATTATTTATCAGTCAGGAGGTGATAAGAGCAAAATTGAGGTTCGCCTTGAAAATGAAAATGTTTGGCTTTCGCAACAACAAATGGCAGAGCTTTATCAATCTTCTAGAACCAATGTGGTTGAACACATTAAAAACATCTATGATGAAGATGAACTAGACAAAGATTCAACCTGTCGGAATTTCCGACAAGTTCGTTTAGAGGGTAATCGGGAAGTACAAAGAGAAATACCTTTTTACAACCTTGATATGATTATTTCATTGGGATACAGAATAAAGTCTTCCACCGCCACAAAATTTCGTATCTGGGCTACTCAACGCCTAAAAGAATACATCGTAAAAGGCTTCACCATGGATGATGAACGTCTTAAAAACATTGGCGGAGGAAACTATTGGAAAGAGTTATTAGATCGTATTCGTGATATACGTTCCAGTGAAAAGGTCATGTATCGTCAGGTTTTGGAATTATATGCGACTGCTACCGACTACGACCCAAAAAGTGAAGAGAGTTTGACCTTTTTTAAAATTGTTCAAAACAAATTGCACTATGCTGCTCATGGACATACGGCAAGTGAGGTTATTTATATGCGTGTTGACAGTGACAAATCTTTTGCTGGCTTAACCAATTTTAAAGGAGATGAACCAACACAAGCTGAAGCAATGGTTGCTAAAAACTTTTTGGAAGAGAAAGAACTAAAAGTGCTCAATAATTTAGTAGCTGCCTATTTCGATTTAACGGAACTAAATGCTATAGAAGAACGTCCGATGCGAATGGAAGATTATGTTCGTGAATTGGATACTATTTTGAACTCAACTGGACGTAAAATTCTCGAAAATGCGGGCAAAATATCTCATGCGCAAGCAAAGGAAAAGGCAACAGCTGAATATAAAAAGTACAAAGTCAAAACTCTAAGTACTGTAGAAAAAGAATATTTAAAAACAATTGCTACTTTAGAACAAAAAGCAAAAGAAGGAAGCCGTAAGAAATAGGTTTTTCACTAGTGACTTTTGAGTATTTCCTTACTTTAAATGGATTGGCTTCATTATAAGTACTTTCGGATAGTAGGATGTTTAGCTTCATTTTATATATTTACCATGCGAGAAATGCCATAAACGATTTAGCTTTAGCAATTTCAGATTTAAATGATTAAAAACAAATTTGTCATTGATTATAAGCATTATATAAAACTAATATAACAGATATTGGTGTATTAAGAAAACACAGATACTCCACAACAATAAAAAAATGAAAAACTTCGACAGCCAACTTTACCAATTTAAGAATAGACTAATTAAAGATGTCAAAATTCCTGAACAGAATGTGGACAAAGTTGCATCTTTAATCTCCAGTGAAATTATGAAGAACAAAAATTCTCTTTTAAAAAAGATGGAAGATGTCACGCCTATTAGTATTCAGACAAGAATTGAGGAATTATCAAGCTTTCAAGTAATGATGGATACTTTGAATAATATGGTTCCGCGCCCTGAGATTGCCAGAAGTCAAGTAGTAACGCAGAATTATATTTGTTTTGTATATCTTAAAGACACTTTGTTTGATGTTTTAAAACAGAATGCCGAAAATGGGTCTACTTTAAAAAAATGCACAAATTTCCTTCTAAACAATCCTGTTCGAGCATTTAGAAACTCAATCGCACATGGAAATTGGAAATATAAAGCAGATTTTTCAGGATTAGAATTTTGGGCTCATAAAGCAAGTATTGCAGATGAACCAATGACAAAATTTGAAGTATCACAAGAGGAATTAAATTTTTGGCAAACATTAGCTCGTTGTGTAGCCTACACATCATATTTGACATTAGCTGAGGAATAACAAAACCATAGTCATACAGGGTTTGTGATAATCACTAAAACAGTTATATATTTCCGAAGCCGCTTGGTGGAGATATCATCGCTCGAAGGTTTTAATTATCTAAAAGCAAATAAATGGAACGTGTTACACATCATGGCGGTAGGAAAAGTGCAGGAACATCATTATACGGAACCCGCAAGAATAGTTGATGGTGAGGTGGTTTATTCGGATGAGATTGATTTTAGAGAATGAAATTGAATTTGAAATGAATGATTTAGTTTTTGGAATAATCTGGGCGAATAAGAAATAGAAAGGAGAAGGAACAGTTCGGTTTTTTATCAAAAATCATAGTAACACCAGAACATAAAGATTATAATAAAACGGATGAGCCTAATGAAAAACGTATAAATTGCTAACTGAATAACACAACTATTTCTTAAATCACAAATTAACATGACACAACCTACTTTCTTAACCTATCATAAATCAAGTGACCGAGGCGAGGTAATTGAAATTGGACAATTGTTGACCTCTAAAGGAATTGAATGTCAATTTGAAGATAATTCCACCACCTTTGATCCGTCATT
>JBEBRN010000152.1:0-3329 GCA_040394775.1 Taishania pollutisoli | reverse complement strand
CTTTATTATAATTATTACATTTTTTATAAATATTGTGTCAATAACTGCTTTTCATTCGTGAATGTTTTATATATTTGAAACCGAAAAAACAATCAATTCGATTATGAAAAATAAAAAATTCGCTGTTTTATTACTTTCACTTCCTTTACTATTCGCTTCTTGTGATTTTGGTAATCCAGCAGACGCTACAGCACATCCATCGGTACGTTTGAATTTAACACAAGACGTTGCTTTGGATGAACCTCCTTACGATATAGAAAGAGGTATCGGTAAATATGATGCTAGCAACGTTACTGGTGGAGCATTAAATGCAGGTCTTGCTACTAAAGGTGAAGAGATTTTCACGAATACTTGCGCTGCTTGCCACGCATTAACAGCTGACCAAGTGGTTGGTCCTGGGTTGAAAGATATGACTAAAAAGAGAACGCTTTATTGGTTGATGAACTATCTTGCAAATCCAGATCCAATGATTGATAAAGATCCTGAATTACAAGAGCAATTCAAAAAATTAGGAATGCGAATGGCAAATCCTGATTTAAATGAAGAAGAAATTAAAGCAGTAGTAGAATACTTACGCAAAAATGACGGCGTTAAGTAATTCGAACTCTACATACTAAATCAATAAGCTATCATGAATTTCATGGTAGCTTTTTTTTTGATTGCGATATATGATATAACCCCAAAAATCAATTTAGAAAATAGCCTAAAATAAAACTTATCAACTACGATAAAAACAGTTCATTACTTTTCAATTTAATGTGCCTAAAAATGCTATCTTTGCAGAAATTTTTAAGCCCTTAGATTATGCGTTTATTTTCAGAAAGACATATCGGCTCTAATGCTAGTGAACAACAGCAATTGCTGAATAAAATTGGATATTCTTCCATCGATGAATTAATCCAAAAGACGATACCTTCACACATTCGATTAAGTAAAGAGTTTGATATTGCTCCCGCTATGTCAGAGCAAGAGTTTCTTGATCACACGAACGCATTGGGTAAAAAGAATAAAGTTTTCAAATCGTTTATCGGTTTAGGATATAATGACACGATAGTTCCATCTGTTATTTTACGAAATGTATTAGAGAATCCAGGATGGTACACGGCATACACACCGTATCAAGCAGAAATATCTCAAGGTCGTTTAGAAGCATTGTTGAATTTCCAAACTATGATTTTGGATTTAACAGGAATGGACATCACCAACGCATCTCTTTTAGATGAAGGAACTGCCGCTGCTGAAGCCATGTTAATGTTTTACAGTGCACGTTCTCGTGAAGAGGTGAAAGCAGATAAAAAGAAATTTTTTGTATCAAATACATTATTTCCTCAAACAATAGACCTATTAAAAGGAAGAGCGGAAAACTTCGGTATCGAATTGATTATAGATGCGCCTGAGAATTTCAAAACGGACGAAAAAATGTTCGGTGCGATTGTTCAAAATCCAGATACATTCGGTAAAATAATCGATTTGGATGGTTTTGTTCATGCTGCAAAATCTTCTGACATCAAAGTAGCGGTTATCGCTGACATTCTTTCATTAGTCGTATTAAGAGCACCAGGAAAATTGGGTGTTGATGCGGTTTTAGGTTCTTCACAACGTTTTGGTGTTCCAATGGGATATGGTGGGCCTCACGCAGCATTTTTCGCTTGTAAAGAGGAGTTCAAAAGATATATTCCAGGACGTATCATCGGTGTCTCCAAAGATGAGGATGGAAATATAGCGTTGAGAATGGCGCTTCAAACGAGAGAACAACATATCAAACGCGATAAAGCCACTTCTAATATTTGTACGGCTCAAGCACTTTTAGCAGTGATGGCAAGTATGTATGCGGTTTATCATGGACCAAAAGGATTAAAAGATATCGCTGAGAATATTCATCAAAAAGCAGCCACTATTGCAAAAGAAGTTTCGGCATTAGGTTTTGAAGTTGCTCACACTGATTACTTTGATACCATTACGGTTAAAGGAGTAGATAGCAATGCTGTTCGTAAATTAGCAGAAGCAAAAGAAATCAATTTCCGTTATATTGATGCTAATTCACTTTCTATCTCTGTGGGAGAATCTATTTCTTTAGCAGATGTCAATAATGTGATTAACATTTTTGCTACCTTAAAAGGAAAAGAAGTAACGGTAACAACTTTAGTCAATTCAACCATTAAAGATACTTTCATACGTACTTCACCGATATTAACACATCCAACATTCAGCTCTTATCATTCTGAATCTAAGATGATGCGTTATTTGAAGCGTTTGGAGAACAAAGATTTATCCTTAGTTCACTCGATGATTGCCTTGGGTTCATGTACGATGAAGCTAAACGCAGCAAGTGAATTAATGCCAATTACGAATCCTAACTTTGCAAACTTACATCCTTTCTGTCCAGCAGATCAGGCATTGGGTTACGCAGAGATGTTAGACCAATTGGAAAGAGATTTATCTGTTTGTACTGGTTTTGCAGCTGTTTCACTACAACCAAATTCTGGTGCGCAAGGAGAATACACTGGATTAATGGTCATCAAAGCGTATCACGAATCTAGAAATGATTTCGGACGTAAGAAAATGATTATTCCTTCTTCTGCTCACGGAACGAATCCTGCTTCGGCTGCTGTTGCTGGTTTTGACGTAGTTGTTACACCATGTGATGCAAACGGAAATATTGACATTCCTGCATTAAAAGCAAAAGCCGAAGAATTAAAAGATACTTTAGCTGGATTGATGGTTACCTATCCATCGACACACGGTGTTTTCGAAGAAGGCATTAAAGATATTACTAAAATCATCCACGACAACGGCGGTCAAGTGTATATGGACGGTGCAAACATGAATGCACAAGTTGGATTAACGAATCCAGGAAACATTGGCGCAGACGTTTGTCACTTGAACTTACACAAAACATTTGCTATTCCTCACGGTGGTGGTGGGCCAGGAATGGGACCAATCGGTGTAGCAGCACATTTAAAGCCTTTCTTACCAGGAAATGTCATGGTGAAAACAGGAGGCGAAAAAGCAATTAATGGTGTTTCTTCTGCTCCTTTTGGAAGTGCATTGATATTATTGATTTCGTATGGTTATATTAAAATGCTAGGTCAGAAAGGCTTGAGAGCTTCTACTGAAAATGCCATTTTAAATGCCAACTATATTGCTAAATCTTTGGAAAGCTACTACCCTATTTTATACACTGGTGTAAATGGAACGGTTGCGCACGAATTAATCTTAGATTGTCGTGAGTTTAAGAAAACTACAGAAGTTGAAGTAGGTGATATTGCAAAACGATTAATCGATTTTGGATTCCATGCACCAACGGTATCTTTCCCAGTTGCTGGAAC
>JBEBRN010000151.1:0-3434 GCA_040394775.1 Taishania pollutisoli | reverse complement strand
TTCAAGGTGTTGGGAATGTAATTCCTTTATTTCTTATTTTTATCGGACACTAGTGAAAAGAAATAATAAATTTAAATTTGAAAAGGAATTAATCATCATGAAAATCCTAAGAAAACATTGGCACGACATCGGAGGACTATTATCCTTGCTCGTTGTTGGATTTATTTTCTTGAAATTTCATTCATTAACAGATTATCAGCTTCTCATGTGGACGAGTCTCGCAACGCTATTTTGGCATCAGTTAGAAGAATATCGAATCGTGGGAACGTTTCCCGGAATGATTAATACTGCCATGTATAAAAGCGAAACTCCCGATCGTTATCCGTTGAACCCTAATACTTCGTTTTACATCAATGTCTTTGTCGGTTGGGGAATTTATTTTCTGGCGGCTTTATTAGCCGAAAAAGCAATCTGGTTGGGAATAGCAGCCATAATGATTTCTCTTGGAAATACCATTGCGCACACCTTTCTTTTTAATATCAAAGGAAAAACGTTCTATAATGCAGGAATGGCGACTAGCTTACTATTTTTCGTACCTTGCACGTATTATTTTTGCTCGATTATAATCCAAAACCAATTAGTTTCCACGACTGATTTACTCATTGGAATTCCTTTAGGAATTATTTTAAATGTGGTCGGCGTTTTAAAAATGATTGATTGGATGGCGGATAAAAACACGAATTACATTTTTGAACAACGGAATTTATTACCAAAAGACAGAATTAAGAAATAAACTTTAATAAGCATGCTAAACCATTATATATCCGAACAAACATTCAGTAAAATCGATTACAAAGACGTACCACTTCCAACGGGCGAATATGAAAATTGTCGTTTCCTACATTGTGATTTTTCCAATAGTAGTTTAGCGCAATGCCAATTCTCGGAATGTGAATTCATCGAGTGTAATCTCAGCATGACGAAATTTGGTCACACTTCTTTTCGAATAGTTGAATTCAAAGATTGCAAAATGCTCGGCGTTCACTTTGAAGAATGCAATGAATTTGGACTTTCGCTGCGTTTTGAGAATTGTATTTTGAATCATTCTTCCTTTTTCCAAGTGAAACTCAAAAAGACACACTTTAAAAACACCACTTTACAAGAAGCGGAATTCTCCAATGCCGATTTGACGAATGCGACTTTTCACGAATGTGATTTGACAAGAGCAGTATTTAACCGTACGATTTTGGAAAGAACCGATTTACGAACTGCCTACAACTACTCTATCGACCCGGAAATAAACAAAATCAAAAAAGCGAAATTTTCTACCTTGGGCGCTTTGGGCTTGTTGGATAAATATGATATTGTGATTGAAAAAGAATAATGAAATCAGAGTGAGAAACAGAGTGAGAGTGTTTATTCTTCATTCTGTTTTTTCTCCGCTCGCTTCTCTCCATATATAGCTATTGGCACTCATTCTGAATTTATTTAACCGCAAAGAACGCTATGAAGGCACGAAGGTCACAGAGGGTTTTTCATAATACATGCTCTCTTCTCTCATTCTCACTCTGATTTTATCTGTGAGACACCCTCTTCCCATAAAAAACTAAAAACCCGAAAAACATTCCCTAATTGCTCGAAATAATTAAATTTTATTAACTTTCGGCTTTCGTTTAAAAAATAACCCCAAATTATAGAAACTTATACAATATGAGTCTTTTTATTAAAAAACCACTTAAAGATTTAATACACGAAGCATCTGACACAGGAGAAGGAACGCTGAAGCGAACATTGAGTTCTACTTCACTTGTTGCACTTGGTATTGGAGCCATCATAGGTGCAGGACTATTCTCTATAACAGGTATGGCGGCTGCCAATTACGCAGGCCCCGGAATTATCATTTCATTTATTATTGCCGCAGTAGGTTGTGGATTAGCAGGTTTGTGTTATGCTGAATTTGCTTCCATGATACCCGTTGCTGGTAGTGCTTATACGTATTCATATGCAACCATGGGTGAGTTCATTGCGTGGATTATTGGTTGGGATTTGGTATTAGAATATGCCATTGGTGCCGCAACAGTTGCTTCGAGTTGGAGCGGTTATCTATCCAAATTATTTGCCAACTACGGTGTGGCACTTCCCGAGGTACTTATGAAGACACCATTTGACGGTGGAATTATGAATTTACCTGCTGTCTTTATTGTGGTTATAATGTCTTTAGTTTTAGTAAAAGGAACGAGCGAATCGGCAAAAGTGAACAACATTATTGTTCTTTTAAAAATTAGTATCGTTTTAATTTTCATTATCATTGGATTTAACTATATCCGTCCTGAGAACTTAACACCATTCATTCCAGAAAACAAAGGAAACTTTGGTGAGTTTGGTTTCTCTGGTGTCATACGAGCTGCGGCGATTGTTTTCTTCGCTTATATCGGTTTTGATGCGGTTTCTACTGCTGCACAAGAAACCAAGAACCCAAAAAGAGCAATGCCTATTGGAATTTTAGGCTCACTTGCTATATGTACCGTTTTATACATTCTGTTTGCTTACGTCATGACGGGTGTTACACATTATTCAAACTTTGAAGGTGGTGAATTAGCACCAGTAGCAACGGCTATTGACTGGATGGGACCAATTGATGCAAACGGCATTCCTCACCCTGATTATCCTTGGTTAAACACCGCTATTATTATGGCAATACTATTAGGATATGCATCTGTTATTCTAGTGATGCTATTAGGTCAAAGTCGCGTATTTTATTCCATGAGTAAAGACGGTTTGATTCCGAAAATATTTTCAGAAGTACACAGTAAATTCAGAACACCGTATAAATCCAATTTACTATTCATGCTTTTCGTAAGTGCATTTGCTGCATTTGTACCAGGACGAATAGTGGGTGAAATGACCAGTATTGGGACATTATTCGCTTTTATCTTGGTGTGTGCTGGTGTATTAGTGATGCGCTATAAAATGAAAGATGCACCACGTGGATTTAGAGTGCCATTTGTACCATACATTCCTATTTTAGGAATCTTAGTATGTCTTTTCATGATGGTATTCTTACCATTCGACACTTGGATTCGTTTATTAGTTTGGATGTTGATCGGGATGGATATTTATGCCGCTTATGGTGTAAAGAAAAGTAAATTAAATGCTGATAATGCGCATTTTAAAGACAAAACAATCATCAGTCTTTCAGGACTTGCATTGGCTGTCTTATTATTAGTACTAGCTAATTTACATCATTTTGGTTCTCATGAAAACGAAAGAGATCTTATTTTCTATTACGTTTCAATGGTCATTGGTATTGGTCATGTTATCTATTACATATATAAGTACATTCAAGATAAGAAACTAACGAAATAAAAGTTTTATTTTAGCATCGTTAGCAATAATATGAAGTAGAGAATGAAAGAGAAATTACGAGCAATTATTGACGATAACAAGTAAGGCTTAAACGCAGCGTAGCGATAGCGAAGTTGCGGTTTTAGCCC
>JBEBRN010000150.1:0-3479 GCA_040394775.1 Taishania pollutisoli | reverse complement strand
ACCAACGAACTGATGGTGAATGAATTAGTGATGACAGGATTGATACTTTTCATGTACTTTGTGAGCAATTTGCAACGAAATCAAGAAAAATTTCAATTTTCTAAAAATTTCCCTCCAAACTTCAATCCTTTTAACACAAAATATAATTTTACGGGAGAATTAATTGCGATTGGATTGGGGATTTCTGCCTTTGTATTTTTTACCTTAAATCCTCAATTTGCATCTTACGGATTGAGCCAATGGTTTTACGATGGTGTGATTAGTATTGAAAATACGTTTATCATCGGATTTGTATTTAAAGTTATTGGATTTTTCTTCTTAGTAAGAATGATACAGAAGATTATCAATAGCATTTTTGCCTTATTAACAGGTGCTCCACTTTTCAATGTCAGAAGTAACTTTAATGTTCGAAATGAAAACGAAGATCAAAAAGACGACGATGATTTTGACGATTTTGAAGAAATAAAATAAAAGAAATGAGACTACTTTCCTTTAATGTAAACGGTATTCGAGCCATCATAAAACGTGATTTCACAAAAGATATGCTAGCACAAAACCTTGATGTTATCTGTCTTCAAGAAACAAAAGCAACGGCTGAGCAAGTTAGAGAAACGTTGTTATTCGATTTTCCTGATTATGAAATCTATGCGAATGGTGCCGATCGAAAAGGCTATTCTGGAACAGCTATTTTAACTCGAAAGAAACCACTTTCTGTTACTTACGACATGGGAGTTGAAAAGCACGACTCAGAAGGCCGAGTGATTGCCATGGAATTCCCAGATTATTATTTGGTAACTGTTTATACACCCAATTCTGGTAGTGAATTATTGCGTTTGGAGTATCGTCAAGATTGGGATAAAGAATTTTTAGCTTACCTGAAAAATCTAGAGAAGTCAAAACCTGTGATTGTTTGTGGCGACTTAAATGTAGCACACACTTCCATTGACTTAGCACGACCAAAAGAAAACTACAACAAAACAGCTGGACATATGCAAGAAGAAATTGATGGTATGGATGCCTATATTGACAATGGTTTTATCGATACTTTTCGCCATGTAAATGGCAATCAAATTAAATATTCTTGGTGGTCATATCGTGGTGGTGCAAGAGAACGGAATGTAGGCTGGAGAATTGATTACTTTTTAGTTTCCAATACTTTAAAAGACAAGATTAATGAGGCTGAAATACGAAATGATATACATGGTTCAGACCATTGTCCTGTGTTGTTAGAGTTAATCTAATTTTGTGTATTTCCAAATGGTAAAAGGATAACTATTTTTCTCGTCGATTCCATGCGTTAATACAATCTCTTTATGCCATTCAGCATCATTTATTTCAGGAAAGAATACGTCAGCTTCAACACTCGTTTCGATGTGAGTAATGAACATTTCATCTACTAAATTGGACGCTAAAAACTGATTAAATATTTCACCTCCACCAATCACAAAAAGAGTACGATTTTCACTTTCTTGTGAAGCTTTCCACTTCAAAACATCGTTTATTGAATGAAATACAAGGCAATCTTCCGCCACATAGGATATATCGCGTGTTAAAATAATATTTAAACGATTCGGAAGCGGACGGAAACGTTCCGGAATGGATTCATAATTTTTCCTTCCCATTAACACAAAATGTCCAGTGGTTGTTTCTTTAAAAAACCGCATATCGGCAGGTAAATGCCATGGTAAATCATTCCCTTTTCCTATCCCATTTTGGGTATCTTTCGCAACAATGATAACCGTTTTCATAAAAATAAACTTTTTAACGTACGTAATTCTTCTACTTTTTTTAGATTGTTAATTTGCTTGTAGGCAAACATTAAATTAGTCAACATACGCTGTAATATTTGTGAATTTGAACAGGGTTCAAAACACGCTCTTGTCGGTGTTAAATTCATTTGATATAAAAAGTCGCGAATATCTCTTGTGTCAATTATTTTTCCTTCTGTAAACGCATCGATATAGAAAAGAATACCATATTTATTCTCATTGTTAATGAAAGCATTTACATGGAATTCATCCATATATGCTAACACAAAATGATTCGGCAAATTTACGCCATAAATAGGAATGTCTAATTCTTGTGCAACAATCGAATAGATAATCGACAGGCTTAACGGATTTCCAATTTTTAATTCTAAAACGGTATTAATATAGGAATTGATCGGTGAATGATAACTTTGTGTATTTCCCTGAAAGTTATAATGTTCGAATAGCACTTTGTTTATAATTGCTACTTTTTCGTACGATGTATTTCCATGTGAAAGTTCCAACCAAACAGCATTTCTTAACTCTTTTACGAGATTCGTAATCTTTTGATGGTCGATGGATGGATATTGATACTGCGCGATGATTAATGCACCCTTCAACAAATCCTTTTCATCAGATTCAATCCACTTTTCCAGTGCATTTTTTGTTTCTTCAAATTGAATTTCCTTTATCAAGTGCTCAACACGATGTTGAAACAATACGCTATAATCGTCTTCCATGGACGTTTCCAAAATTGGAATCGCAGAACTGCCAAATTGAGATAATTGCTCTTTAACATGAGCGAAAACCTGTTCGTCAGGGTCGTCAATTAAACGTATTAGTGCTTGAAAGGAAGTATTCATCATCACTTTACAAATCTACGACTCAAATTGTTCCTCTTTTATTATTTCTAAATTACTTTTTAAATAAGCATTGTTAATTGCCATTTCAACATTTACAAAAGTGCAATCTTACTTAGGAAAGGATAGTGGAAAAGTGATATCTATTTTAAAATGTCATTTATCTTTTTCGTATATTTGTACTTTGAAAGTTATGAAAGTCATATTAGCAGATAGTAACGAATTAAGCCGCATAGGATTGCGAACAATTTTGGCGACGAAAACCAGTTTTGAAGTAATTGGAGAGGCGACTAATTCAAATGAGTTATGGTTAATGTGCAAGAATCAAAATGTAGATGAAATTCTGATTGATTATTCTTCAGAAGGTTTTTCCATCGATATTGTTCCAAAGATTCTAAACAAATTCCCTAGCATTAATTTTATTGCTATCACTCCCGAACAATCGGCTAAAACACTTTTGAACGCACTTCGTTCAGGAATTAAAAGTTATATTAAGAAAGATTGCTCCATGAAAGAAATTGTGGATTCCGTTATAGAAACGGGTAAAGGCAATAATTTTTTCTGCGGTAAAGTATTGGAGACGATACAAAAGTCGAATATCAGTATCGAAGATTTAGATACCGATTCCTTTACTTGCGAACCGATTAGTTTATCCGAGCGGGAGAATGAAATTATCAAGATGATCGCTGAAGGTTATACTAATGTACAAATCGCTGAACAGCTTTTTCTGAGTAATCACACGGTGAACACGCATCGTAAGAATATCTTAGCCAAACTTGGGGTGAACAATACTGCTGGAATTGTCATTTACGCCGTGAAAACAAATATTGTGAGTCCGAATAAGTTTTTATTTGCGTCTGATAATTGATTT
>JBEBRN010000149.1:0-3569 GCA_040394775.1 Taishania pollutisoli | reverse complement strand
GCAATGGTAAAAGGGCTCGGAAGAATACTTTTGAATATTCGAATAATCTTAGCCGATTGTTGTTCCTTTTTTGCCATGTGTTTTCAATGCGCTTCTCTTGAATGTTATTAGAGGAAAACTATTTCCATTCGGTGACATATTCCAATGGTTTGCGATGTGCTTTTGGCCATTCAATTGCTGGATATCCGATATAAAATAAACCAAGACATTTGTCTTTTTCGTCGATTTCTAAAAATTCTTTAAATTTAGGTAAGCGTGCTATTCCAGGAGTTGCCCAAAATCCACCTAAACCGTAAGCTGTACAAGTGAGATACATATTCTGAACGGCACATGCAACAGCCATCGTTTCATCTTCTTCACTAATCTTTTCCTTCTTATCGCGTTTCACTATAATTGCAATAACTACAGATGAATTAAGAGGACGATTGGTCAGCTTCGCAATCTTCATCTCATTCTGCTTTTCAATAGGTGTGTTTTCAAGGTATAGCTTTACCAATTGCTCGCTCAACGTTTTTCTACTTTCTTCACTCATGAAAACTTGAAAACGCCACGGTTGTGTATTTCCGTGGGTTGGCGCCCAAAGTGCATTGTTCAAAATAGTCTCCACTTGATCTTTTAGCACCTTTCGTTCAGAATATTGCTCTGGATAAATGGTTCTTCTATCTTTGATTAATTGCGTGATTTCTGATAAATTATATTTCATCGCCTTGAATAATTGTGTGATTAAAAGGTGTGATTTTGTTTTCTTTCCATTGGACTAACTGAAAGCCATTTTCATCAAAGATACCAAACGTATTGTAATAAAGCCATTCCCCCAAATTGTAATAGGTTGCTTTATTCCCGATGTTTAATTTTAAGGGTAAATGACGGTGTCCAAAGATATAATAATCATGGTGTTTTTGTCCTTCTTTCCGCATGCAATATTGATAGAGCCATTCGTCTTCTTTTCCTAAATACACTCTATCAGAAGTACCGGTTGATTTTCGACTTTTATAGGAAGACCAATTGGCTAAACCGATACCGAAGTTAGGATGAAAACGCGCGAAAAGCCATTGACAAATTTTGGAGTCGAAGAATTTCTTTAGCAGTTTATATTTCACATCGCCAGGACCAAGTCCGTCACCATGACCGATTAAGAATGATTTACCTAAATAGTCTATTTCGATAGGTTTGCGTATGAGTTCTACGCCTAATTCTTGGGGTAAATAATCAAAAATCCACATGTCGTGATTGCCCGTAAACCATTTAACGGGAATACCGCTATCGGTAAATTCGGCTATTTTTCCTAAAAAGCGAATAAAACCTCTTGGAGCAACACTTTTGTATTCAAACCAAAAGTCAAAAATATCACCTACAAGATATAGCTCTTGGCAATTTTCTTTAATCGTATCTAATAAAGTACAAATTTGAATTTCACGCTTTCGGCTCTCTTCTTCGTTGGGAGCACCCAAGTGAAAATCAGAAAGAAAGTATATTTTTTTTGAAGGCTTGTCCACAATTAGAAACCGAAAATTTGTTCTAAACGCATTTTTAAATCTTCTCCACGAACATTGGTTGCGATAATTTTTCCTTCTTTATCAATAAGAACTGTAAATGGAATTCCTGAAACTTTATATAATCTCGCTGCTTCATTTCCCCATTGTTTTAAGTCGCTCACATGGTTGGGCCAAATAAGACCGTCTTTCTCGATGGCGCCTAACCAAGCGTTTTTGTCTTTATCTAGAGAAACACTCATCACGGTGAAACCGCTGTCTTTGTATTTGTTATAGTTGGCAACAACGTTTGGATTTTCTCTACGACATGGTCCACACCATGCAGCCCAAAAATCAAGTAATACCACTTTACCTCTTAAGTCCGATAATTTCATCGGTGTTCCATCAATTTTATTTTGAGTAAAATCAGGAGCGACATTTCCAGGAGCCAAGAAATTCTTCTTTTGTTCATCGATTTTCTTTTGTTCAAATTCCGCTCTTACGGCTTTTACCGTTGGTGATTTAGGGAATACACGCTCTAAATTAGTGACAATACTCTCATATGTAGGAAGTTCTTTTTCTAAATCAAGTGATTGAATGACAACTATTTGACTAGCGTTATTGGCGTTTTTCTGAATAAAGCCCATTTTATAAGAATGGAAATTATTATAAATAGGGGCAAAGGATTGCTGAATACTTTGAACTAATTCAGGGTTTTGCTGTAAATAGGTAGTCGCTGAATCATATTTAATATCATATGCCTGCTTCTCACGTAGGTATTCGTTTAGTTGTTGACTTTCCTCTGAATTGATGATATTGATAAACTGATTCAGAGATTTTCCATCACCATAGATTTTAATGTCAGCATTTTCGCGTAATACTAAACTCACCGGCATATTACCAACAAGAAGCACGTAATAATCTTCGTTGGGTAAGTTTAAATTCAGTTTAAAATCACCATTTTCTGCTAATTTCGCTGCTCCAAATGAGCTAAACCCATTTTGCGTTTGCTGTACTATTCTAACGGAATCGACATCTGTTGTATTAAAAATATTTCCAGAAACAGTCGCTTTCACATTCCCTTGACTGAAGCCAATTAAAGTAGTAAAGCACAAAGAGATTAAAGTCAGTTTTTTCATATTCAAATTTTTATTTCAGCAATTCATTCAATTTCTGTTCCAAAGCCGCACCACGTAAATTAGTTGCAATGATATTCCCTTTTGGATCCAATAAAACGGTATAAGGAATAGCGTCAAATCCATAGAGTGGAATAACAGAAGATTCCCATTGCTTTAAGTCACTAACGTGGTATTTCCACTTTAAATTGTCCGAAGCGATGGCTCTTTTCCATGCTTCACCATCTTTATCCAAGGAAACACTGAAAATTTCAAATCCTTTTGAATGGTATTTATCATACATTTTAACCACGTTTGGATTCTCTCTACGACACGGTCCACACCAGGACGCCCAAAAATCCACTAACACATATTTTCCTTTCAATTCGGAAAGACGCATGATTTTTCCACTTGGATTAGGAAGTGCTATTTCAGGTGCTTTTTCCAATCCAATTTGAGGTGCTGTTGTTGCACCGCCATTCTGTTCGTAGTTAAGGTACGCTTTATAACCTTCCTCAATTTGAGTGTATTGTTTTTCGATAGAAGCACTAAAAGGGGATTGCTGATAGTTCTGTTGATACGCCTCCATCATTGATTTTAATAGATCTAAATTGGAAGGATCCCAGAATTGATAGCCCATTGCTGGTGTTAATGTTGTGTAGAAAATTAAATTGGCTTCACTTGCAGGATCATTTTTGATAGCTTCTCGAGAGAAATTATCTAAAGGTTTACGAATGGTTAACAACTGCATCATTTTTTCTTCATCGGTTAATGATGGATTGTTGATAATCGGCTCTTGCTTGGAAACAAATTCATTGAAAAATACAAAGAACTGCGTCAAGTTATCAGCCCATTTTGTTTTCTTAAATGTGGGAAGACGATCGATGTTTTGCATCTCACCATTGACTTCCACTTTGTCATTTAGATTTAATGGTAAAGGAACAATTTTACCTTTCTCACCTCCAAATTGAAGTTGGTAAAT
>JBEBRN010000148.1:0-3679 GCA_040394775.1 Taishania pollutisoli | reverse complement strand
CGTAGTGAAGCAATTAAATACAACAAAGTATCAATTGCGCCACGGAGCCTTTTTGTCATTTTCAGTAAAAACTTAAATGTAGAACTTAAAACATTTCAGTTCGTTCAACGACAATAACGTTACAAAAATAATAACTTTGTTCCGATAACGTTTGTATTGTATGAAGAAACTATCATTTATTTTCATTTTCATTTTATTTAAGACCTTTGTTTTCTCTCAATTGGCTACAAACGATTGGCGGATACACTTGTCTTTCACCAATCCGACAGCGGTTGCTACTGATAGCAAACTTGTTATGTGCGCTTTCGAGAATGGTTTGTTGGAATACGATATAGCAGCAAGTGAAACAAGTATCTGGAGCTACACCAACCATCTTTCCGATGTAAAAATTAGCACGGTATATTACGATGCTTATTCCGAAAGTTTTTGGGTGGGTTACGAAAATGGAAATATTGATAAGATTTATCACAACACAGTTTTTAATATTCCTTATTTAAAACTGGCAAATATTATTGGCTCCAAAAAAATAAATAGTTTTGCTGAAAACAATGGGATAGTATATGCGGTGGCTGATTTTGGAATTTTAGCCATAAATCCTACCAAGAATGAAATCAAGGAAACTTATTATACCAATAGCGATGGCTTTAAAAATCTTGAAACCGTTTTTCTAAATGATAGTATTTATACGTTAACACCTAAAGGACTATATGCTGCCTCTAAAAACAACCCTATCTTAGCAGATTATTCTCAATGGAAATTAATTCCAGCAACTACAATCACGGACAGTTCTTTGCACTATACTAAAATGACCATTTTTGACACACATATTCTAATGAATAAAAATAAGGATGGTTTTGGTGATGACACTATCGTTCAATACGCAAATGGCATTATTAATCATCCGATTAGTAATAATCTAGAGTTGAAAGACATCAAAGTTTTTGACAATCAGTTGTACGTTGTCCATCAATACGGTGTCATCATTTTTGATGATTTTTTCACGATTAAAGATAACTTATATCAATACCAATTTACAAGCAGTATAAATTCTTCAACGGTTACTAAAGATAGCAGTGGAGAACTATTCATCGCTGACAATATCTATGGATTAGTAAAATTCAAAAACAATTGGGATAATACTGTTTTGTCTCCAAGTGGTCCTGCTGGTACAGCTTTCTATAGAGCTAACAGCTTTCAAGATGAATTAATCTTCTCGGCAGGTAGAATTGGAAAAGGAGGACCACAGTTTAATAGCAGCGGCGTATATACGTTAAAAGATGAAGAGTGGAAGTATTATTCACGTTTTAATCAGACGTTATTAGACACCATTACATTTTGGGATATGAATGGTATTGCCATCAATCCAAAAGATAAAAACATGATAGCTATTGGTGCTTGCGGTTCTAAATTCTCTCTTTTTATCATCAAGGACCACACACAAATTTCAGAACTATACGGCCCTTTTAATTCTGAAATAGAGATGATGTATACTACTTCGGGAGTGAATTGTATTTCAGAAGTAAAGTATGATAAAAAAGGTAACCTTTGGATGATAAATACTCATTCTAACTATCCGCTTAAAGTCTTGACAAAAGATGGGTTATTTTATAAATTTAATACCGGATCTAGTACCAGACAGCGATTTGTAGAAAAACTTACGATTGATGGTGATGGAAATCCATGGTTTTCCGTTCCTGGAATTGGTGTTGTAGGCTATTTTACCAATGGCACTATTGAGGATCCTTCCGATGATAATTATAAAATTCTCAATAAAGGGGAATCTACTGGCGCATTACCCAATAACGATGTTACAGATATAATCTTAACCAAGGATAACAAGTTATGGATTACTACTTCTTTAGGCTTTTCCATTTTAAGCAATCCTTCTTCTGTTGCTGATGCTCCTTATGGTGGTTATAACACGTATCGACCAAAAGTGAATTACAATGGTGATACCGAATACTTTTTTGGAGAGACATCTATTTCTTGTGGAACTGTAGATGGCGGTAATCGAAAGTGGCTAGGTACGGAAAATGCAGGTTTATTTTGTTTAGCGGAAGATGGTTACAGCATTATTTACGAATTCAACACATCCAATAGTAAGCTTATTTCAAATACGATTTACGACATTGAATTCAATGGAAAAACAGGTGAATTATTTGTTTTGACAGACCTTGGGTTGGTGTCATTACGGACCGATTCTTCTGAAGGTAGAGATGATTATAAAGAAGTGATTGTCTTTCCAAACCCTGTTCAACCTGACTATGATGGCGTGGTAACTATCCAAGGAATAAAAACAGATTCTGATGTAAAAGTAACCGATATGGCTGGAAACATTGTCTATGAAACAACTTCTAATGGTGGAACGGCAACATGGAATTGTCGAAAAGTAAATGGTGACGAAGTTGCCACAGGTGTTTATCTAATCTGGACCGCTCCAAAAGAAGGTAAAGGAAGGAAAGTGGGTAAAGTCACCATTATTCGATAAACAATGAATGCTACCTGCAAAGCAATTGTTTTAAAGCAAATCAGTTATAGCGAAACGAGTCTCATTATTTTTTGCTTTACACAAGACAAAGGCTTAAAATCATTTATGTATAAAGGCGGGAAAAAGAAACGTTCAACCGCAGTTTTACCACTTAAAATACTCGAGATATCATACTATCAACATCGCGAGGATGCATTGGCGAGCATTTCCTCCGTTCAAACAGCAACATCACTTCCAAGTTTATATCAACATCCTGTAAAAATAAGTATCCTATTTTTTTTGGGGGAATTTTTAAATCAACTGCTAAACAAAATTCAATACACCGAACAACACCTATTTGAGGAAATAGAACAAGAGCTTATTTGGCTAAATGAATCGACTGAATTTGCCAATTATCCTATATTTTGGCTGATTCGCTGGATAGAAAAATTAGGATTAAAACCAACTCTAAGCGAAGGGGACTATTTTGACATAGAATCAGCTCAATTTACCCAACAGAATCCGAAAAGTTTATTCTATCAAAAAGGAGAAGAAATGCGTATACTTTCATTTCTATTCACCCAAGAGCGCTTACCGATTTTAAGCTACTCACTCACTAAAAATGAACGAACAAAAATTTTCAATACGCTTGTTGATTACTACCGTTTTCATGTTCCTGAATTTAAATCCTTCAAGTCGGTTGAAATTTTGCAAACTATTTTGAATTAATCATTCTAATTAGAACTATTCTGAATAACGCTTATGTAACTTTAAAACATTAATTATTTGAGATAAAATAATACATTTGTGTAAACACTAAAAACAAGATAGAAATGAACATTCCAGCAGATTTAAAATATACGAAAGATCACGAATGGGTGAAGATTGAAGGAAATGTTGCTATTGTAGGAATTACAGAATTTGCACAAAGCGAATTGGGTGACATTGTTTACGTAGAAATAGAAACAGAAGGTGAATCCGTAGAAAAGGAAGAAATATTTGGTTCTGTTGAAGCCGTTAAAACAGTTTCTGATTTGTTTATGCCTATTTCAGGAAAAATCACAGAATTCAACTCAAAATTAGAGTCTGACCCTGAACTTGTAAACAAAGACCCTTATGGTGACGGTTGGATGATAAAAGTTGAAATCGAAAACACATCTGAATTGGAAGAATTAATGAGCGCAGCTGATTATGAAGCAATGATTGGATAAT
>JBEBRN010000147.1:0-3717 GCA_040394775.1 Taishania pollutisoli | reverse complement strand
GGTCTTTTTACACGACTAATGAGCATCGGCGTATTTATGTTGGCAACAGGAATTTTATTAGGTTCAGGTTGGTTAGGAACAACGTGCCTCGATGAATGGCAAATTGGCGTTTTAGGTGTTGCTGCTGGTTTTACTATCTTCCTAACAGGAGGTGGACGATTTGCTTTGGATGCTGTCTTAGCCAAAAAAGCGATTGGGTCAAAGAAATGGTTCCAAATTTTCAATTCGGGGACATTACCACTAAAAACGGGGAATCTTAAAAAATTGGTACTAATAGGAAGTATTGGTATTTTCAGCCTTACGCTTTTCACTAATCAATATTTCCATGGTGGTGTTTATGGTGAGTTACACAATTTATCTGTTCGTCCACATGTTACCATCACCAAAGCTCAGCTAGTAAATGATGAATTGTCGTTTACCGTTTTCAGAGATGAAGGCGCAGACGTTTATGGTTCATTTTTGATAGGCGTTCAGTTACTTGATAAAGAAGGAAATATTCTTTTTGAACGAAATCAAAATGAATTGGCAAAAATGGCTGTTTCGGATATAACTAATGATTACGTTGCCAAAGTAAAGCCAGGAAAACACAGTTTAATACTTCCGTTAGGAGCGAGGGCGAAGCTACAATTTAAAGATATGGATTTGATGAATTTAGAGGGAGATTTTACATTGAAACTGATAGATATCAGTGGAATAGAGTGGAAGGTAGAAATTAAATGAAATTAAAATCACGGACCTAAACGTCTATTTTTGACAATTTTATCATCAAAAGAGGTTCTTAATTAGAGGTTTTTTTTTTTTGGTTTACTCAATTTTTTTACATAAATTGTTTTCAAAATTAATATGAAATATAATTTGGAACATACTAAAAAATAATTTTAAGTTTTTTGGTAAAAATTAAGTGGTTATGAATTATTATACATTTTCAAATAAAATACATTATGCTCATTCTAAAGAGCTGTCATTGGAACCGACCCGACACTCCACAAAATTTGAGAATGTTAAAAGATTTACGGCAGGATTAATTCTATTTACAATCTCTTTTTTTGTTCCCAAAAAGTGTATTTGTCAAACGCTTGTTCAGTTACCTCTATCTGGCTTTCATCCAGCAATCTTGGAAGGGCAAACCGCATTAATATTTGACAATGGAGGACAGAACATTAATTATAGTAATAATGTAGATAGTTATGTTTATATCACTGCAACTCCTGGTCAAATTATAACCATAACAGGATCATATGAAACTGAAAGTAATGCAGATTATATATCTATTTATAGTGGGGACGGAACTCAAGGACCGCAACATGTTACGCTTTCAGGTACTTCAAATTGGTATAGTTATTCAGGGGTTGTTGGTGAAGGGTTAACGATTCGATTTAAAGCTGATGCAGCAACTAATTTAAGTGGGTTTCAATTTTTAGTAACTCATTCAACATCGCTTTCGCCGATATCAATTCCTTCTACTGGAAACAATCAGGTCTCTTGTGGCTCGAACACCTTACTTCTTGATGATGGTGGACGAAATTCCACTTATTCTTCAAGTGTAGATGGATTTACCGTTTTAAAATCAAGTCCAACATCACAGATTCGATTAATGGTTTTTTTTTGTACCGAGTATAATACTGATTTTATCCGAATATATTCAGGTGAAGGTACTGGAGGTCCTTTATTGTATCAATGTTCAGGAAACATGAATCAATATTCGGGTCCTACGAGCTCATATATTGATTTCACAGGTGCAGTTGGACAATCTTTGACAGTTGCATTTTATTCCAATGGAAGTATAGAAGACGCGGGCTTTGAAATAGCAGTAATGTATGTTCAGCCATGTTGTGTTCCACCAACTCTTTATTATGTTGAAGGAGATGGGAGTATTTGCTTGGGAGAAGAAGCTTCTATTACCTTGTCAAATTCAGATTTTGGAGTAGATTATCAGCTTAAAAGAGATGGTTCATATCTAGGAAGTGTTGTTTCAGGAACGGGGATGCCAATTTCGTTTGGCGATTATTCCGTCGAAGGAACTTACACTGTCGATGCAATTGCTACTGGTCCATTTTGCTCAATTGTGAAGGCAATGATAGATTCGGTTCAAATTAGTGTAACTCAACCTTTGGAACCAGCTGTTTTAATTACAAAATCACCAAATGTAAAAATCTGTATAGGAACTACGGTTACATTTACCGGTAATCCAACTAACGGAGGTAACTCTCCTGTTTATCAATGGAAAGTGAATGATATAAACGTTGGGACAGATAGTTCTAAGTACGTAACATCTACTTTAAAAAATGACGATAAAATAACCTGTGAATTAGTCTCTAGTATTTCTTCATGCTTGATTCATTCTTCAGTTATTTCTAACGAAATCACTATGAATATTCCCGTAGCTGGTTCATCTCTTTCTGGAACAGCATCTGCTGCCTGTATAGTAAATGGCCATGAATGGGTTTACTTTTACAGTAATATGGGATACCTACTAGGTGCCATCAACGCAAGGGGGAATGATTTAGGTTCAGTAGAGATGAGCACTTATAAAAGGCCTCACCAAGTAATGCATGATTGTGATGAGCCAACGAATCTCTATTTGAAAAAAGCTTACATGGGAAGAAGTTGGGTGATGAAATCCTCCTCTTATCCTACGGGAATGAATTTTCCCAGTAGTGTAAGAGTTCGATTACCATATAGAGATACTGACTTGGTGACATTTAATATTCATGCCGACACGGCTACCATAGGAAATCCAAACGATGGAGGTCACGAGGCACCAGCTACTCATTTCAATCTGATGTTAACAAAAATTAGTGGAGCAAACGAAGATGGAGTTATATCAAACGCTGATTGTACTAGCGAAATGCGAAAAATATATATAAATGAGGGTACAGGAAGTAATATTCAATCAATAGCTAATACGCATTATTTAGATTACGATGTGGAGCAATTTTCGGAGTTCTTTTTACATAAGGATGCGACCTTATCTCCTCTTTCTGTCTCCCTTACCAGTTTTTCTGCTACATGTGGGGATAATGTGACTTTGTATTGGACAACAGCATCAGAATATAACTCATCGAGTTTTGTTGTAGAGAAAAGTCGTGATGGACAAAATTGGTTTTTTGTAGGAGAACAGACAGCAGCTGGTAATTCGAATCAAAAAATTCAATATAGTCAACAAGATAATGACGTATGGATTGGTACTATTTATTATCGATTGAGACAATTCGATTTGAATGATATTAAACATCTTTATGGCCCGATTAGCAACTTTTGTAACGGTAATGGAAAGGAATGGAATATTTACCCAAATCTCAACCCGTACACTTAATAAAGGGAACAACACAATTGATAATTTCAAATGAAGATTTACGAATGGGTGTTTATATGGTATCAATCGAAAACGCAGGATCATATTTGAAACCAATAAAAATTATCGTTAATAATTAACGATAGATTCCAATTGCAATTGGGACAAACTTCAATTGGAACCAATAACCATTTGAAAAATAATTTTGTGGGTGTGCGATTAATCGCACACCCACCTCGTAAAACAGAAGTTTGGCTATCAGAATAATGTCCTTTTTATTCTAAAGTAGAAGGCTAACAAACGATTTAACCAATAAATAACTATTGATTTTTAGATTGTTATAACTTTATATCTAGTTTTGAAGAAATTTTTTTAGAGCTATTACTATAACTGATGAAACGTATTACAAGTAAGATGATTAA
>JBEBRN010000146.1:0-3760 GCA_040394775.1 Taishania pollutisoli | reverse complement strand
GCTAACTTCCAATATTGCTACATAACCACGTTTCTTCAGCCTTGAAATAGTGATTGTAGTCACTAAAATAGGACTTTGTGCGACTGCCCATCCACCCATTATTCATTCTTGTTTATTTTTATTTGTATTCATGATTCACTTCGTTTAATTCGGGTGCGACTGTAAGCGTAGGCATGGTCTTGGTCAATTCCCAAACGAATAAGATTCTTTCTCTTCCGTTCAGGCTTCTTCTCCCGAAACTTCGGGACCAAATGCAATAGCGTAGCCGATTTACTCATTCTTTAATTTTATTTTATTTGTATTCGTGATTCGCTTCGCTTAATTCGCAACCATCCGTCAACATCTCTGAGTTTTCCTTTGATACTTGTTCCACGAAAATAGTTTAACCATCCGCGTTGGACTTCGTTAATCTTTTGGATACGCTCATCAAAAGTCATCGGAGTGGTTTTTCGGGTAAGGACTTTGAGTCGCTGTTTCAATCTTTTCCATGCCTTCTTCCCTACTACCAATTGGTATTTGCCTTTGTCTCCTTTCCTGTAAGTTGATTCAAATCCGAATCCCAGTAGCTCAAATTGCACTGGCTTTCTAATTCCGCTCTTTTATTCACTTTTATAATTTTTTCAAAGGTGTTCATGAGATCGCTTCGCTAAGTTCACGGTTTATTGTGAGTTTGAGTTTCGTTTTCAAAAACTTCTCAATAACTTTTAGCGTTGCAGTCGCATGGCTTCTATACTTGGTATAAATGCTGAAATCATCTGCGTAGCGTACAAAACGAAGATTGCGTCTTGTCAGTTCTTTATCCAACTCGTTGAGTAGAATATTAGACAATAAAGGACTTATTGGGGAACCTTGCGGAACTCCTTTTCTTCGTTTGTGTAGTTTACCATTGATTTGGATTGGAGCTCTTAACCATTTACGTATCAAACGCATGGTTATCGGGCATTTTACCTTTTGATAAAGTAGGTTTAGAAGTAAGCAATGGTCTACTTCATCAAAGAATGTCTTTAGGTCAATGTCTACGATAAACGTATAGCCCTCATGGATATGTTCCAACGCTTTGCCAACTGCTTGGCGAGCGTTTTTGTTGGGTCTAAATCCGTAGCTATTAACACTGAATTCACTCTCATAATGTGGCATCAAAACTTGTGATACCGCTTGTTGTAACACTCTATCTGTTACTGTTGGTATTCCTAAAAGTCGTGTTTTACCATTTCCTTTAGGAATCTCTACTCCAAGAATGGGTTGAGCAAGGTATTCCATCTCCGTTATGGAAGAATAGAGATGTGCTTTTCCTTTCCGAAAACTTTCGGGTAGTTCATTTACACTTAATCTGTCTACTCCTGCACTACCTTTATTAGCAATTACTTGCTTTAAGGCACGTTGCACATTGTGAGGATGTAATACTCGTTCTATCATTCTTTTACTTTTAACCTGTTCCGCTTTCTCAAGGCTATCCCGATAAACAGAATTCCGTTGAGAATTTAGAACCAAAATACGTTCAGTCCTTCCTTTGGTTGTGAGACCTCCGCTTCATTCATCGGCTCGTATCTCCAAAGTACTATGACCTCTGCTGACTTCTTGGCGCATAGAAACCGAATCTATTCCAAGACCTCCCCAGGTAATTGCATCTTCTTTCACTCAGTCCCTGCCGTATCTACATAATTACCCTTTTGGTATTCTTTTGGGCGTTACAATGATGTGCTTGCTTACCCAAGTAATTATGCCTCTTATACGATTCCTGTTCGTCAGTACCGAGCTTTGTAGTCCTGCTTCCTTCAGTCCAAACCTCACGGTTAGCAACCTTGCAGCTTACTAATGGTTCAAGTCGTTACACCTGCCCATAAGGGACTTGCACCCTTTAGATTAATTCCTTACTTTCGTAAGGTAAAGATGCCCATGCTGGGCACACACAGCACCTATAAGAAATTGGCGGTTCATTGGTTAAATGAAGCTTTGTGCTTCGTATCAAGTTCAGTATTGGCAGACAGTTTTGTGCGTCGAAATCGCCAACTGCTTATAGCTGCAAACCGTTAGTGGAAACTTTAAAAAAAACAGCATATTGAAACAAATTCTCACCTTAATATTTTTCACTTTGTTAATCCAAGTTTGTTATGGAATAAAACCAGACACAACTTATCATTCTACACCAGAATCTCTTGGATTAATCTATCAATCAAATAGGATAATAACTACTGATGATAAAGCGGAACTAAACTCGTGGCTAATAAAAGCTGACTCCAAAATTGAAAATGGAACAACCTTAATTCTATGTTACGGAGATTCAGGGAATATGTCTTATTGGTTAAATCAAGCAGGTATATTAAGTCAAGTAGGTTATAATGTACTATTGTTTGATTATCGTGGTTTTGGAAACAGTTCATCATTTACAATTGATCCAGACCAGCTTTATTATGATGAATTTGCAACGGACTTAGAATCCGTAATAAGTTGGACGAAAAGTAATCTTCAATTTGAAAATTTGGGAATTATTTCTTTTTCTATGGGCACAATTATGAGTACAATTGCACTACAAACTGAAAAAGTAGATTTCTTAATCGGAGAGGGTTTTGTATTAGATCCAATAGAAATTAAAAACAAAATTTTGAAATTAAAAGGAAAAGAAATCACTCTTCCTAAGTCTAGTAATGTTTACTTAGAAATGGTTTCAAATTTAAAACTACCTATTTTATTATTTAGTGGAATTGAAGATGAATTTACAACGACTAAAGATAGCGAGAAAGTGATTAATATGAATAAAAACAGGACATTAGTAAAATTTGAGGGTAATCATTTAGAAGGCTTTACAAAACTATCAGGCAAGTACTTTGGAGAAGACTATATTGAAGATATAAATCATTTTTTAGTAAAAGAAATAAAATAAGATTCTGCTAACATAGCCTTTGGCGGTCAGCCTGTAAAAACCTTCGATTTTTACATTGATGTAAACTCAAAAATTTGTACTTTCGATAAAACATTTAACAAACAGGCTGCCGCAAAGCGCCATCCGTTAGCAACAACTAGAACACCATAAAAAATGAAGCGTTTACAAGTATTATTTTTTATACTTCTCATGGCCAATTGCGTATTAAGTCAAGAATCAAAAGGATTCGTATTCGAAATTGATTCACTTAAATTGGATGGTATTTACTATTTCCCCGCATCCATTGATGATAATATAAAAGTTGGTGAACCAAAATTTTTTACACTATTAGAAACAGACTCCTTGGCTATTAGATTGCAAGTTACATTCACTAAAAGAAAATCTCAACCTAAAATATTAAAAATTCGTATCGACATATTTGAAGATGGTAAGTGGTATAAAGCACCTTTTTTTATTGATATTCATAGGTTTCATAGGTTTAGAATAAGAAGAAAGCAATGTTGGATGAAATCGGCCTTTGGATACAACGTAGGATTTCCATTTGAAATGCATAGTTGCCAGTGCTTGAAACCATTGAAAGGAAAGAAATCACATGAGTTTAATTTATGGTCAAAGGCAATAGTTAATTAAACGATGTTGCTAACACTGCCTAAAAATCACAAACCAGCCCACCTAACCGTTTTTCCGTATTTTAGCAATATCGTTACCTGCAAGCAAACAACAATCTAAATATATGATTAAACATAAGAGCTATAATGTTAAAACATACCTTTAGCAATTGTAAAGTTGAGGAGAATTTCTTGAGCATTAATAATAATAATAATAACATTAGTGTCCCATTAAAATTAGGACGGGTTAAAAATTAAATAAATTTGGCTC
>JBEBRN010000145.1:0-3921 GCA_040394775.1 Taishania pollutisoli | reverse complement strand
GTGGAAATTTCAAATCCATGCCGCCACCGTGAATATCAAAATGTTCACCTAAATATTTCTTACTCATCGCAGAACATTCCATGTGCCATCCTGGAAAACCAACTCCCCAAGGTGAATTCCATTTCATGATGTGTTCAGGTGACGCATTTTTCCACAAGGCAAAATCCAAGGGACTACGTTTTTCACTTTGTCCATCTAATTCACGCGTACCAGCGATTAAGTCTTCTATTTTTCGTCCTGAAAGTTCACCATACGGATGTGTTTTGTTGTATTTTTCCACATCGAAGTATACAGAACCGTTTGAGATATAAGCAAATCCATTGTCAATGATCTGTTGCGTCATCTCAATTTGTTCAATGATATGACCCGTTGCTGTTGGTTCGATGCTTGGTGCTAATGTATTTAATTGATCGAGTACTTTGTGGAAGTCCAAGGAATATTTTTGGGCAATTTCCATCGGCTCAACATTCTCTAATTTGGCTTTCTTAGCAATTTTATCTTCACCTTCGTCCGCGTCGTTTTCTAAATGTCCGACATCGGTAATATTTCGTACATAACGCACTTTATAACCTAGATGAAGCAAATAACGGAACACCAAATCAAATGAAACAAAAGTTCGGCAATTACCTAAATGGACATAGCTATAGACTGTTGGGCCACACGTGTACATTCCCACAAATCCTTCGTGTATAGGTTTGAATATTTCCTTTTCGCCCGTTAAACTATTGCTGATATATACGTCTTGTTTCATAGAACTTTTAAAATTTCCTCAAAAATAGAATGCTTTCCTTTATTTCACAAATATAATGATTTCATTCTTCGTTGTGTTTTTGATTGATAGAAGAATGCTGGTAAACTTTATTTTGAGAAGATTGGATTTTAAAATGATTACGAAGGCGAGGTTTTGCTCTTATATGACTTTAATTTCCTGTTTTAGAATTTAGTTGTTTACGTACTTCCTTCCAAGGAATGTAATCTTCTTTTTTTGCTGTTTGTATTCTATTTCTTACCTGTTCTTTGTATTCTTTAGAAATGTTTAAATTCGTAACATTTGATTTAAATCCTAATTGCTTTAAGAGTTCCATAAAGAAATTAAGTTTAGAATCTGGAATTTTTAGAATTCTAAGATACAAAACCCTGAAATTTAAAACAAATATTTTTTAAATGTATTTCACTAACAAACAGAGAATTAGATTTTGTTTAAAGGGCAACTAAATATTAGTGGCTAGGTTAAACTTCGAGAACTATTAGCTTTAATTCACCTCCCAGAGATTGAAGAATATAATTCAACTAACTAAGGGGTTTTTCATCTAATTTGATTTTCAGCAGCAGCATCCTCACATATATCCCAAGCTTTATCATACGAATAACCTTCATCCATTAATCCTCTAACACATTCTTTAGTCTTATTTTCACATGAGCTGATAAAGCATCCAAACAAGCATAATAACATTATAATTAAGCATACGCCTTATAACACTCGTTTGGCAATAGAGCAAACTTTAGTGGTGCCATCGTGTTTACGTTTATAATTTAATTTTTGTTTAGTCGAAAAATCTCGGTTTCAATTTTTGCTCCCTCGCCAAACGAGAGAACCGTTTGCTGAAATAAAACTAATCTCTTAAATCTAAAAGTTCCATTTTAAGTGTTTCAATAAGAAACTCTATTTCCATTCTAGAACTTCCTACTTGAACTCTATTATAAGTCATCCCTACATTACCTAAAGTCTTTCTTTTCATATTTTCTACTCTAATTAAAGCTTTAGTGAATTTTGAAGGCATCCATGAATGTTTTAATTCATCCAGCTCTTCTTTTGTTAGGCAAATTTCATGTCCTCTTCCGTACTCTCTTAAAACTTTTTCCATAATGTTGATTCTTTATTTATTCTTACTTTTCCACCACCTCTCAGCTCTATCATAAAGTCGCCAAATGATAACTCCGTCTCTACTACCTCTCCTAATCTTGTAACTTGATATCCGTTGTCAAGAATATCCCAAATGACTTTTATTACAGTTCCTTTTTTTATCTCTCCTGTTTCTACTTTTCTTATATCCATGATTTCTATGTTTTTGTTTTTCAGTTTTTATTGGTAAAAATTAATTTTTACTTTTCTTTTTTGCGGAGCTCTGCCTGCCGAAATTCTTACTTATTGCCATAAATTTCCGCTTCCTCTTTTATTTCTACTAAAGTTAACTTAGGAAACTCCCATCTATTTCTCGCAATTTAGTATAAATCCAAGGGATTTCTGACTTAAAGGGCTTATTGTTTCTAAAATTTTCTATTAAAAAAGCCTTATAATTTTCTGCATCTTCCAATGACTTAGCTAAAAATTCATACTTTGAAAGTATACAATTACTGTCATTATTGTCTAGCATCTTTACGGTTTTTATTTCAAATGAATAATTTTTTAAGTTTCTCATATTTTTTTTTATGTTTTAAAGATATGTAATTCAGTTAAATACACAAGAGATTTTCTGATTTTTGTATATTTCAGGTTCAAGTTGTAAATCCGACACTACCAAAATTTCAATTTATAAAGTTACAAAATTTTTATTTTGGAGATGTAAGATTTAGTTTTTCTGGATAAACTTTATTTTGAGATGATTGGATTTTAAAACTTCGGCATTAGCCGTTTGCTCGTTTTTACATCTCCTAAAGCAAACTTTTTCTCTTTTTGACGGACAAAAAGTAAAAAGAATTTAACTGATCCGTATATCTGAAAAAAGCGTGAAGCATATAGCTAGCACCTCTAAATATATAACCCATTAACTTCTTCCACGAAATAATTCATTTTTTTTGGAGAACATTCATAATTTTTAGTAACTTAAGGTTCAAAATAATATTTACGATGGATTTAACTTGGCAGCTAAAGGCTATTCCCGACCCGCTTATCATTCAAGAATTACAAGAACAATTACAAATCGATCCTTCATTGGCGACGCTTTTGGTGCAAAGAGGTATGTCTACGTACGAACAGGCAGAACATTATTTTCGACCTAAGCTAGAAGACTTACATGATCCTTTTTTGTTGAAAAACATGGGAAAAGCCGTGAAAAGATTCAATCTAGCCATGGAAAAGAATGAAAAAGTGCTCATTTATGGCGATTATGATGTCGATGGGACAACAGCTGTTTCTTTGTTTCTAAATGCCACTCGAAAATATTACCCGAATATTGATTTCTACATTCCAGATCGCTTTTCGGAAGGATATGGCGTCAATAAAAAAGCAATTGAAACGTTTCACGAACAAGGTTTTACATTGATGTTCACGCTTGATTGTGGTATTAAATCCGTCGATGAAATTGGCTTTGCGAAAGAAAACGGAATTGATGTGATTGTTTGTGATCACCACGAACCGGGAGAAATTGTTCCCGATGCGTGGGTATTGAATCCAAAACAAGTGGATTGTTTGTATCCCTACAAAGAACTTTCGGGTTGTGGCGTGACTTTCAAGTTTTTACAAGCGTTGTTTCAAGAAAATGAGTGGAGTGCCCAAGAATTGCTGAAAAATCTAGATTTAGTGGCGCTTTCCATTGCCGCAGATATTGTTCCGATAACAGGCGAAAATAGAGCACTTTGCTTTTTTGGTATCGAACAGATCAACCGAAAAGAAAGTACCGTTATTGATTTGTTGTTCCAGCACGCAAAACGCAGTTATCCGATTCAGTTGAGTGACATTGTTTTCACCATTGCACCTCGCATTAATGCCGCAGGACGCATGAAACATGCAAAGCATATTGTTGAGTTATTCACGGAGACAGATGTTTACGCAATTGAACAACAGATTCATCAAATAAACGAGATGAATACCGAGCGTCGAACCTTAGATCAGCAAATTGCGATTGAGGCAATTGAAGCCATTTTAACGGACGAAAAACAACATTTTACCAATGTCGTGTATGACGAAAATTGGTCAAAAGG
>JBEBRN010000144.1:0-3924 GCA_040394775.1 Taishania pollutisoli | reverse complement strand
AGCAATTTTATCCACATCAATTTCTAACCCTTCTTCTTGGGTTACTAATTCACCATTCGGATTGAAGATTGTTATGATGTTGGAATGCGAAAAATCTATCGGTGATATTTTTTTGTATTTCACTGCTAGAACATTTGCAAATACTTGTGTTTCATCTTCATTCGAAGTTAGGAACATCCATTGTGGTCCATCCATCGCATTATCTTTTGCGAATTTTTTTAAACGTTCAGGTGTATCCACCTCTGGGTCAATAGACACTAAAACGAAATCAATATCACCAGCGTCTTTACTATCGATTTTTGATTCAATTTGTTTCATTTTTCCCACTAAAATAGGGCAAGCCGTTTTACAAGAGGTATAAATCATTACTAGTACTAACGTTTTACCTTTTAAATCTTTCAATTTTAACGATTCATTGTTTTGGTTTTTCCACTCAGTTGTTAAATGGAAAATAGAATCATCTGGAAGTTGGCTCATCTCCTTTTCTTTAGTATTACAAGACACTAATAATAAAGTTGATAATAGGAAGTACGTTAAAAATTTCATGTTCTTTAATTTAATCAGTAATGGTATCTTTTGCACATCTAAACCCAAGGTTTGATATATTGAATTTTGCCTTAATTGAAGTGCGCATTGAAAACCGCATGAAGGCAGCATAATTCATTATGTCAGTTACATTGGCGGCGCCAGCAGCGCAAAATAAATTTTCGCTTGACTCTCCATCTCGAGAATCTCCCATTGCTAGTATGGAATTAAAATCATCTGTCCATTCCCAAACAAGGTCGAACATATTATAAACACCCCAGAAATTGGGAGGGCTTTTCTTTACAGGATTGAATTGACGATCTTTTTGAAGATACAAATCAATAATGGCATTTGAGTAGGTTTTCTTACTTCGCGCATTAGAAGTGTCTTTGTCGGCCATTGCAACAAATTCCCATTCATCTAAAGTCGGTAGTCTTTTACCAGCACTTCTGGCAAAAGCTTTCGCAGCATACCACGAAACATTTGTTATAGGAGCATCTGGGTTTGCATCTATTGGTAATTCTAAATCTGACGGCCATTTATTTAGATAGGCGGTATCAGCAAAAAGAGATTTGATTTTGGATTTCCTCCATTGAGGATTTTTAGTTACAAATTCTAAAAACTCTCGATTGGTCACTTGTCGTTCGTCTATTAAAAAAGGCTGAACAACGACCAAAGGAGAATCAATTGAACCATAGAATGGCATATACTCCCCTCCGGGAATATATGCCATTTTAACAGTTGTCTTTATGGGACTTAAAACGGTGGATAATTCATTTTCTTGGATAGAATTACTTCCATCTTCAGCATGCATACAAGATTGAAATAATCCGACTAATGCAGCAATGAAAAAATACCCTATTGTTCTAAATGACACCATTCTAGTTCTATTATTTTACTTTGTTGAATACTTTCGCATTATCAGGACCAGTAACTTTTAATTTACCGATTGCTCCTTTGTTGAATGCTCTAGAAAGTGAGTGGTCAACGATTACATATTCTCCTGGTACTTCTACTTTAAACTCAACGATAACTGCACCTCCAGCTGGAATAAGTGTTGTTTGAACGTTGTGGTTTACAGTTGTACCACCTTCAACATAAACATTGTCAAAAATTTCACCAATCACGTGGAAAGAAGATAATAAGTTAGGTCCACCATTTCCTACGAATAAACGAACTGTCTCACCAACTTTCGCTTCAATCATTTTCTTGCCAAGTAATGATCCTTTAGATCCGTTGAATAAAACGTAGTCTGGTTGTTCTGCTACTGCTTTATCGTTGTCGAATTCTAACAATCCTTCTTTTACTTCAGATGGTTTTGTGTAGAAATCTCCTTGCATGATGTAGTATTCTCTATCTACAGGCTTTAATCCTCCAGCAGGTTCAACTAAAATAAGACCATACATTCCATTACCAATATGCATCGGCACAGGAGGTGCAGCACAGTGATAAACATACAATCCTGGGTTCAATGCTTTAAAGTTCAACACTGCCTCTTGCCCTGGAGCAGCAGTTGTTGCAGCAGCACCACCACCTGGTCCTGTAACAGCATGTAGGTCAATATTGTGAGGTAAAACACTGTTAGCAGCATTTTTCAAACGTAATTCAACCTCATCCCCTTCTCTTACACGGATAAAACTTCCTGGCACAGTGTTGTTAAATGTCCAGAATGTATAGTTGATACCATCAGCAATAATTCCTTCAATTTCAGTTGTTTCAAGATTTACTATTAGCTTTTTTGGTCCTCTATCTCCCACTGGAGCAGGAACATGAGGCGCACCTGTTATTTCTGCTACTTCCGCTTTTCCACTTACAACCATGTCTATTGTAGGAGTCTTGTTCTCCGACTGCTCTCCGCTAGAGTTGCAACTTGTAAGTGCAAAAACCATACTCATAGCCGATGCACCTAAGATTAATCTTTTCATTTTCATGACTTTTAAATTTATGTTACTACTTATTTTATTTATTATTACTTACTTTTTATATTCAAATAATGTAGGTGTAATATTCAATGACACCCAAGCCCATTGTTGATAAACCATACCAGTTGGAACTCCTTTTAAAAACTTTACCGTAGGTGTTGCCAAATAGAATGAATAGCCTCCAGTTAAACTCGCAAATTTATTAATTTTATAAGACACTGTCAAATCCATTTCCTGCCCTAAATTACTATTATATTCTTGATTCAGGTTAATAACCTTATTAGGTGTAACGAATTGATGTAATACCATACCTAAAGAGAAGTTTTTCTTTGCCTTAAAATTAACTTTTAAATAGCTATCAGAAATCCCTACGTTTCTATGTGTATTACCCGCATAATAGTAATCCATGAATCCATAAAACTTATGTCCTGTTTGAAAATAAGGATTGAAAGCGGTATTTCTACTTTGAGCAACACCAATATCATTTCCACTAATCAAGTCACTACCAATTCCAATAGTCCACTGATCGGAGATGTGATATCCAATATTAGCAGTTGCTGTGTAGGCTTCTGTCGTTGCACCAGTAATGTTTTTTCCACCTTGAAAATAAGCCGCTACTTGTGCATTGATTTTTTTCCCACCAAAGAAATAGTTGGCACCGTATGTTTGAGAATAAAATTCAGGTGTTATGGTATTGGTAATTGTTGCTTGTTGGAAACCCAAGTTTGCGACCAATAAAGTAATCTTTGATTTTTCACCGAGTGGAAATTTCGCCCAAATAGTCTGCATCCATTTATGTGGAAAAGCATCAGTTGTTGCGTAATCATATCCAGCAGGATTACTTAAGTTATTGCCATATAATGTTTTGTAGTTCTGATTATACGCAAAGAAACCTTTTACTTCGAATTTATTTTTAGCAAATTCAACAGAAACAGCATCGTGTGCTCTTCCACCTTGTGCCCAATCCAATTCACCGAAGAAACGTTCGTCATCTAAAGAGATAACCTGGCGACCAATCTTAGTAGACCATGATGGTGATATGCGTAATTTTGCCCATGATTCAAATAATGAGAATTTATTTCCTACGTTTTCTGCTCCTTGAACCATATTTGCTTGTCCCCAAACACTCACTACTTGTGGAGAAATTTTAACGGTTAATAAGTTCTTGTAAGAATAGTTCATATTTATACGCATTCTATCACTAACAAGAGCAGCAACTCGCTCATTACTCGCTAATGGACGAAAAGCACCATCTCTAATTTCCAATCTCGGTCGAAAATTAAGTGATAATGAAAATGTGTTTTCAATTGAATCTTTTTCTTGAGCGCTAGTATTATTAATAGGAGCGATTGAAAGTGCTATCACTGATAAAGTAAGGCTTTTCCATGTTATTTTAAATCGTCTCATAACTATTGTTATTAATTATAGTACAAATTAAAGACCTTTTTGTCTTAAAAAACATGATTTTAATCAGTTT
>JBEBRN010000143.1:0-4000 GCA_040394775.1 Taishania pollutisoli | reverse complement strand
ACAAATGTCGTTAAAATTTTAATAAGACAAGTTATATGTTTCATTAGTTGATGATGTGTTAACAATAATATTAAACGTATTAAAATAATTTAACCATTACGTCTGCTAATTTCAAAGAATTATGATAGCTTTATCCCGAATTATTTCTTAGTTATAAAGCCTTTTTCAAAAGGACTACTCTATATTTAAGAACAAAACTATTTTATAGTATGATGTTATTCATATCAAAATTATATTGGAAATTATTTGGTTGGAAAATTGTTGGTGCCTTACCGAAGGATATTAAAAAAATGCTCTTGGTAGTAGCGCCTCACACCAGTTGGAAGGATTTGTTGCTTGGCTTTGCGGTACGCCATGAACTAAAAATCCATCATGCGAAGTTTTTAGGAAAGAAAGAGTTGTTTGAAGGTTTTTTTGGTGGGTTTTTACGAAATCTAGGAGGAATACCCGTAGATCGTGCTGCTAAACTCGGTATCGTAGAACAAGTCGTTCGCTATTTTGACGAAAACGAGGAGTTTATTGTAGGTCTTTCTCCCGAAGGAACGCGCAATCGAGTAGATATATTAAAAACAGGATTTTACCACATTGCCAAAAATGCCAAAATTCCAATGGTGATGGTCGGCTTTGATTATAAAAATACACAGGTAATAGTTGGCGAACCCATTTATACCACTGAAAGTGAAGAAGCGGATTTAAAAAAGATTATCGCCTTTTTTGCTACGATTGAAGGCGCCAATCCAGCAAAAGACTTGAGACATTTTGGGGAAAAGAGTTGATGAATTCTTCTTTGATTTCTATAGGCATTACCCTTAATTAGAAACCCTTTTTAGAAATATCTGCAATCCAGTTGCTCGTTCTAATTCGGTTATCAATCGGACTTCTTCGTTCTTGTCGTCAGGGAAAGGGTAAATTGTTATGAAAGCTGCTGTTCCTTGTATTGAAATGCTTTTTATTGCTGGGGAATATTTTGAGTTCGCGAAAATTTGTCCTGTCTTTTCATAAATAGAACTTTGAAACTGAGCACCTGAACTAAACTTGTCATAATTCAATGCTAATGGAATGATTGTAGCTGAACCGAAGAGGATGACAATAATCGAACCCGTGTAAAACCATCTGCGATTTCTTTTTTGTTTTAATCCCAATAGAAAAAAGACTAGAATAGCTGAAAAAGCTATTGCCATCAAGTTGGTAAAGAACAATAACATGCTACCGCTCGCCAATATATAATGTCCTTGTTCCAGCATTAATCCACAAGCACAAATTGGAGGGACTAATGCCACAGCGATTGCAACGCCAGCCAGCACGGTAGAATATTCACTTCGGTAATATCCATAGGAACCTGCCGCACCTGCTAATAATGCTATGCCAAGGTCACGTAAATCAGGAGCAGTTCTTATTAAAATTTGCTCATTAGGCGATAAATTTGGAAGTGTAAGCACAATAACGTAAGCGATGATAAGAGAACAAATTGTACCGAGGATAATTATACCCAACATTCGAAATGATTGATTTCGCCATCCTAAAGCAATTGCACCTCCTTAAGCTACAATTGGTTGTCCCAAAGGAGCAATTATCATAGCACCAATTATTGTTGCTGATGAATTTTCAGAAAGTCCGAGTGAAGCTATACCGACACTTAAAAAGAGCATTAAAGCAAATGAACTTTGCCAGTCTTTTTTATAGTGAAAGAAAAGTTTATTAAAAACATATTTTCGCTCTTCGACAGGAATATCTTGTGAGAAGAAATTTTCCTCTACGAATATGTCGTTTTCACTTGGGTCAATTTTCATAGTGTGATAGAGTGTTCAAAATTTCGTACAACTTCTTTTCATGAGGAGAATCAATTCTTAAATTTAATAAATTTTACTCAAATTTACTATGCAAATTTCAAAAAATCCAGATTATCTATCAATTATTTTTAACTAAAGATTAAACCTCTTTCAAAGTATCTCTCTAGCTTTTAGTTATCACTTATACTTTTGTTGGTAAATACTCACATTAGTTCAATTTATCAGCTTTATGTTGGTAAAAACTAGCAATTAGTAAGTATTTCTTGTCTTATCTCTTCAATTTTGTAAATATTAAAATGAGACCAATTAAATTTATGAATGAATGCAATATAATGGAGAACATTAAATAGATCAACCAAGCGAGAGAAGTGCCACCCGAACTGTTATACTTCAAGTTGTAAAAGAACAGTCCGCTATAAATTCCTGCAATTATCAAATTAATAACCGCTGTTCTCAGACCGTTTTTACTATTGATGGAATAAAAAGTAAGTATTAGCACGAAAATTATGTAACAAAATAATAAATATGAATCATCTTCACTCATTGTATGCCGTTGCTAATTACCATTTAAGTCAGTTTTCAAGATAAATCCATCTCTATTTCCAGTTGACACAAATAAGTTTCCAGTTAAAATAAATCCAGCGTCATTACATAATTGCAGATCTCTAATTATTGGATTTGTCTGCTTATTCTTTTCCCATATAATTGAGCCATTACTTGAACTCATTTTTATAAGCGTAAGTAAATTGGATTTTGAGCCTGTGCCCAAAATTTCATTATCTTGAGTAGCTACAATATTGGTTAATTCAACTATACTTTCTGTTTCCAATGATTTATACCAAACTTCATTACCTGTCGCATCCAATCTCATCACAAATCCAGGAAGGTCAACTCCCGAAATTCTATTATATCCGCTGATAATAATGTCATTACTAAATGACACGATTGATAAGGCTTCATTGGTTATGTTGTTTTTATCTACTGATTTCGTCCAAACGGTATCGCCCAAAATATTCAGTTCCGTGATAAAAATGTCTTCTTGTTGATTTTTTGTGACTGAGCCACACGCCACGTAATTCAAACTAGTAGTTATTGCGATATCATGTAAACGTGTATTGTTTCCAAATTCATTTCGCCATATTTCAGCTCCAGAAGCATCGATTTTAAATACAAAGGCGCCATTAGAATCATCTGTTCCACAAACTATAAATCCTCCGTCCGAAATTTCAATGATTTTCTTAAATAGTGTTGAATTGCCAAAATTATATTGTTTTTCCCATAATACATCACCTGAGTCTGTTAGCTTAATCACTTGACCTTGGTGTGAAATTATAGGGTAGGTAGATGGATTAAGAGAATAGTTAGCAATTAATAAATATCCTCCTGTAGAAATCGGGGTAATATCATATCCAACATCAGTATAATCATTCGAGATTGTTTTTATCCATTCGGTTTCTCCAAAACAATTGGATTTAATCACAAGAATATCGTCTTCACTTTTCGCAACAGTTCCTGTGCTTCCACAAAAGATATAACCTCCATCCGATGTTTGTTTTACCGAATAGAGGTCTTCCATTTTCTTACCTTCTATTAATCTGTAAAAACTAGTGCAATTACTACCGGTGATTAGTGTATTTTCGATTGTTGGATCTACTTCTGGGATTTCCACAGGCTCTTCTTTCTTACAAGCCACTAGGAATATTGTTGTAATAATGAGTATTAATATTTCTTTCATGTTATGAAAATTGCGTTTTACCTACTTTACACCTCACTTTATGACAATGATTTTATTCCGTTCCATTTATTCGAATTCTAATTATAGAACAAGATATAAGCATTTAATGAGGTGGCAATGAGTAACCATATAAAATAGGGGAGTATAAGCACAGATTTAATCTTTAAACTAGAGTGAAAATGAAAAAGTAGGAAGCCGATTAATAGTGTTAGTGACGTAATAACAATTAGACCAAATAAGATGTTTTGAAATTGAAAAAAGATGGGATTCCATGAAATATTTAATAGTAATTGAATGGCATAAAGCGCACTAATTAATCCCTTTTTATTGGAGGCTTTCCATAAGTAAGCCATGTAGAAAGCAAAGCAAAACATAATGAACGTCCATGCTACACCAAAAACCCATCCTGGTGGAGTCCAAGGTGCTTTGTTTAGATGTGCGTACCATTCCGAAGGAACTCCTTTGCCGGTGAAAA
>JBEBRN010000142.1:0-4085 GCA_040394775.1 Taishania pollutisoli | reverse complement strand
CGCAACAGAAATTCTTCCTTTCGACCATTGGTGATAATTTATCCGAAGCGTATCTGTCTAGTATCGATTCAGTGGGCTTCATGGAAAACCAAAATATGTATCGACTGGTTGACACACTTGGGTATGACAGTGTTTTAGTCTATTCTGTTAATCAAACAGAAGCGCTTTTTAGTGCAACGTTTACTTTTGTTGGGGCAAATGAAGGTGATTATATCCTGAAAAACTATACCGCTTTGGGAAAAGTTTTTGAATGGATTGCTCCGGTTGGAGGTATTTCACAGGGAAACTATCAAGCTAAAAGAGTAGTGGTGACACCTAAAAAACGTCAAATGGTGAGTTCGGGTGCAAGTTATAAATTCTCCAAACAGTTGGAAACATTTACGGAGTTTGCCTACACCGTTAACGACTTGAATACCTTTTCAAAACTAGACCGAAACGACGATAAAGGATACAGTAATAAAACACGAATTATTGGTAAATTTGATCTTTCGAAAGACTCTATTCCCAAATGGCAATTAGAGACAAAAGGCGAATTTGAAGCCTTACATCGTAATTTTCAATACATTGAGAATTATCGTTCGGTAGAATACGACAGAGATTGGAATACACGAAATCGAGGATATACAGGAAATGAAATAAACTCGTCAGTTCAAGCCGATTTTCGGAATAAACGTTTCGGAAATTTCTTAATAAACGCAGGGCAATATAGCATTGGTAATAATTATACTGGAATGAAAGGCGCCGTAGGTGGAAAATGGTCTCAAAGAGGATTTAATACGGTGTATGAAGGTAGCTACTTAAAGAGTAAAGCTACGGATGTAAACACGGAGTTCTTCCGTCACAAGATTGATGTTTCGCAAGATATAAAATTTGTCAAAATAGGTGTTCGAGATGAATTTGAGCACAATGTTTTCAAAGATAGCTCTGGAATGAAATCGAATAGCTATCAATTTTTTGATTATGAAGCCTATGTGATGAATGTCGATACGAGTAAGAATACTTACCGTATTTTTTACCGTGAACGCTATGATAAATTGGCGAGCTTTTCAGGATTGGAAAACGCCTCAAAAGCCCAAAATATAGGAGGAGAATTTTTGATGAATAGCGTTAAAAACCAACGACTTAATGTGATTCTAAACTATCGCCAGTTGAAAATAGAAGACACACTTTTAACCTCACAAATTCCCGAAAATACGTTGTTAGGACGATTTGATTACGAAATTCGATTGTTTAAAAGTGCTTTTACATGGAATACTTTTTACGAAGTAGGAAGTGGATTGGAACAAAAGCAAGTTTTTCAATACTTAAAAGTGGCGGACGGTCAGGGTGTTTACACGTGGATTGATTACAATTCGGATGGTGTCAAAGATTTGAATGAATTTGAAGTGGCGCAATATCAAGACCAAGCTTCTTATATTCGGGTGTATGTCAGAAGTAATGAATACACACGGACTTACTCGAATGAATTTAACCAGACGATTTCGTTGCGACCAGAGCGCATCTGGAACAATAAAAAAGGAATAAAGAAACTCGTAAGTCGTTTTTCCGACCAAGCACGTTTTCGAATTTTTCGTAAAACCAGTCAATTGGACAAATCATCCTTCAATCCATTTGCGACCGAAGTACGTGATTCGACCCTCATTTCGACCAACTCCACCATTCGAAATTCCTTCTATTTTAACCGAACCAACCCGATATTCGGAATGGAATACACCTTTCAAGATGTTCGAAGCAAATCATTGTTGGCGAGTGGTTTTGATGCACGAATCAATCAATCGCATGAAATTAATTTTCACCTAAACATCAAACGGAAATTCACGTTGGAGAATTCATTTGAATATGGTAATCGAGCCGTTGAAGCCGATTATACGACGGGTAGAAATTACAACTACAACTACCTAATGATGAAGCCTTCACTCAGCTATCAACCTTCGACCGCTTTCCGATTGACCTACGAAACACGTATTGCTTCTAAGTTAAACATCACCGGCGAGAAAGCCGTTATTCAAGAATATGGGTTGAAAGTGAAATACAACCGATCGGAAAAAGGAAGTTTACAAGCCGCCTTTTCGTACGTGAAAATAAAATTCAACGGCAATTCCAATTCCACCTTAGGGTACGAAATGTTAGAATCGCTCAAAGCAGGTGACAACTTCACTTGGTCGGTTGGTTATCAGCATTCAATTTCTAAAAATTTACAACTTTCGGTTCAATATAGCGCTCGAAAGACGCAAGGAAATAAGATTATTCATACGGGAGGAATGGAGGTAAGGGCATTTTTCTAATTAAGAAATTTTTTATACTTTAGTCAAAACACACTCTATATGAGTCAGTTAGAAACAGTGTGTTGGAAGTTTTATATTGAAAAAACATTAAGATGAGATATTTTATTTATTTTTTATTCTTTTGTCCACTCTTTATATTTGGGCAAGAAACTTCTACACAAATTGGCCTTTTTAGTGGAGGAGGAGTCGTAAATTCAACTAGTCCAGTAGGTTATTTTGCAATAGATTACAAAATCGGTATTTACCAAATTACTTCTTTCCGTAAGAATGTTAAGAAAAGATGGGAACTACAATTACAATATGATGAGTTTTTCAAACAATCGGTTGAGTATAATCATAACAAAATAGCATATGAATATAGAACTGCTAATATAAATGTTAATGCACTATTCCATCTTCCATTGCTCTATAAAGAAAAGTATAAGTTTTTTATAGCTCCGGGAGGTAACTTGGGAGTATATGATTTACAACATCTTATGAATGAAAAAACGATACAACTAGGCTTCATACTGAGTCTAAAACAAGAAATCTACCTATCCGAACGTCTTGCAATGCATATTGACATTAGTTCCTTGAATCAAATCGATATGGTTTGGCTTATATATGCTAAAGAAGGTGTTTTTAGTTTTATGGAGAGCGTAAGTTTAGGATTGGCTTATAAGCTCTGAAAATCAAATTTGAACTATTTACAACTACGTGATTTGAATTCTACAAAGAAACCTTTATCTTCTATTCAACAACGTCGCTTTTAAATTCTCTAAACGTTCCAATAACTCCACTTTAAATTGACTAGCATCTTGTGTGTTTTCAATCTTCGGCAATTCCTCTGGAGACGCTGATTGTGTAGGGGATTTTGATTTGAGTGCTTTTTTAGCACCGTCAAGTGTGTAACCTTGTTCTTTAACTAATTGATAAATTTTACTGAAGTTAACGATATCTTTTGGTGTGAAGAGTCGATTGCCTTTTGCATTTATTTTGGGCTTGATAAACGTCTCAAACTCCTTATGCCAAAAGCGGATTAAGGAAGTATTTACCTGAAACATAGTTGCCACCTCACTAATCGAATAGTAAACCTTGGTAAGCTCTTTTTCAGTGTGAATTTTCAAATTAAATCAATTTGTTTTCTCAAAGTTAAAAAAATTATTTACGTGGGGATTTTTTTTCGGGTTTTTAGTTTTTATGGGAAGAGGGTGTCTCACAGATTCCACAGATGACACAGATAAAATAGAGGGAGAATGAAGATTTTGGCTCACAGATAGCACGGATGGCACAGATAAAAAGAGGAAGAATGAGAGAAGAGTGCGAAAAATGGCTCACAGATGGCACAGATAAAAAAGAATGAGAGTGAGAATGAGAGAAGAGAGCGGCAAACACAAAGCGAGAATGAGTGAACAGAGCGGATTTCTCGTGACGATTAAATCTTACACAACTGCTCAGCCGCACGCATCAACGTTTCATCGTCTTTCGCATAACACAAACGAATTAATTTTCGGTCGGTGTTGTCTTTGTAAAAAACGGAGAAGGGAATCGTCGCTACGCCAAATTCGGTCACTAAACGCTTGGCAAAATCAACATCGTTTTCGTCGGAGATATTCTTATAACACGCCGTTTGAAAGTAAGAGCCTTGCGCTGGAAGTAATTCTAATCGAGAAGCTTTCATCAGATGCTGGAAATAATCGCGTTTCTCTTGATAAAAACCGCCCAATTGGGTAACATCCACTTCTTTTAGGTATTTGGCAAGCGCCACTTGTGAAACGCTGTTCACACAGAAAACTAAAAATTGATGTACTTTCTTAATTT
>JBEBRN010000141.1:0-4140 GCA_040394775.1 Taishania pollutisoli | reverse complement strand
TAGTGAAAAACTATTTGCTAGGACAACTCTTAAAAGATGCCGATGGAAGCGATGCATTAATGGATTTATATCTAAGTGTAAACACCTACGGATTGGAGTTGGATTTTTACAACGAATTTATTGAGAAAGTGAAAAGCATTACGTCAGATGAGCTGTTAGAATTAGCAAGGACTTATTTAAAAATGGAAGACGCTACGATTATAAGAGTGGGGTGATTTTGGGATTTGTGCAAGCACAATACTCATATTAATTTGTTTTTAAAGTTAAAAGCTACAAAATGATTTAGAAGATGAAGTGAAATAATTTCGAATTCTAAAATTCCTAAAACTTTACAAAAACAACAGGTTTTAGGAATTTTACATATCTTTACAATATGAAGACAATTTTACGTAAAAGTTATTTAAATACACTTTCTATTTTGAAAGACAAAAATTTAATTAAAGTTGCCACAGGTGTAAGGCGTTGTGGGAAATCAACTTTGATGACTCAATTTCAAGATTTATTACGTTCCGAAAACCCAAATGTTTCCATTTTGGCAATCAATATGGATATGCCTGATTTTCGGTTTTTGGCAGAGAAACATTGGAAAAAAATCTACGATTATATTGTTTTGCACCTCAAAAAAGACGAAACCAATTATGTTTTTATTGATGAAGTACAGAATGTTCCCGAGTTTGAAAAACTTTTGGAAGGACTGTTTGTTCACCCGAACATAGATCTCTATGTGACGGGTTCAAACGCTTTTTTATTATCAAGCGAATTGGCTACTTTACTAACGGGCAGAGCTTATGAAATCAATGTTTTGCCTTTTTCATTTGCTGATTATTTAGAGTTTACGGGAAAAACGGCAAATCCTGACCGTGCATTTGTCGAATATGTTCAAACAGGAGGTTTTCCCGAAGCAGTTCGCCTTTCAGAAAGTGGAAATCACTTTGCAAATGAATATCTGCAAACAGTTTTTAAAAACATTTACGAAAATGATATATCAAAACGATATACTATTTATGGAGAAGAATCCTATCAGGAAGTAGTTGATTTTTTGATAGATTCTATCGGGTCAAGTGTTTCGTCTGGAAATATTGCAAAAGTTTTAACAGCAAACAAAAAGAAAATTGACAACAAAACTGTTTCAAAATACATTAACACACTTGTTGAAGCGTATTTATTTTATAAAGTAACCCGCTATGACATAAAAGGGAAACAACATTTAGCCACACAAGAAAAATACTATTTGGTTGATTTAGGTTTTCGTAATGCATTACTTGGTAAGGAATTTACAGTCGATACAGGACATTTGCTCGAAAATGTAATTTACCTCGAATTAAAACGTAGAAATAACCAAGTGTGGATAGGAAAAACAGATAGTTTAGAGGTTGATTTTGTAGTTAGAAACAATGACGGTTACACGCAATACATACAAGTTTCACAAACTGTACAAAACACTACTACTTTGTCTCGTGAATTAGCACCTTTTAACAATATTCCAGATCATAACGAGAAAATTTTAATCACAATGGATTATCAAAGAGGAACACATAATGGAGTAAAACAAATAAATGCAATAGATTGGTTACTAAGTACTTAAAAATAAGGGCTGTCCGAACAAATGAATTGTTAGAATTTATTGAAAAGGTGAAAAGCATTACGGCAGATGAACTGTTAGAATTAGCTAGGACTTATTTAAAAATGGAAGATGCTACGATTATAAGGGTTGGATAAAGCAAATTATGATTTATTCTTATTATCATTACTTTATTCGATTAGTTAAAAAATGACCTATATATTGCTAAGTTTTATTCGTTAATTAAAGTGCTATATACTACATTTGTAAAAGTTAAATGTTTCATATATAGCACTTTTAATAGTGTAAATTATTTTTAATATGCTTACTCTTTAATTACTTTTATAGTTTTAGTTCCATCATTTCCCATTTTAACAGTTATTAAATATATACCGGAACTTAAACCCTCTAGATTAATTGTTTTATTATTACTCCCAATATTAACATTAGTAAAATCTTCAAAATATATACTTTTCCCTGTAATATCTTTTACTTGACAATTTATTGACATTGGTTTTTTAAGAGTAAATTGAATAGATATTGAATTATTAAATGGATTTGGATAAACCTTAAAATCAGATGAATTTTGATTTATAGTTCCCACTCCTAATGTTCCGCAGTTTTCAGGATTTGAAGCTACTGAAAGATGAATGATATTACAGGCAAAATTTAAATTATAACTATTGTCAAGTATATATATCCCTCCACTTACTTGATTAGGACTGGTATTAATGTGTAATCGATTTGAAGCTGGAATAGGATTAGCATAAGCACTTTTACTTGCGTAATACATTAGGTCAGAAACGTCATTAACATGACCTAAATAATGCGCATGTCCTAATTCATGTAATATTACATTATAAAAATCTGTAGAATTAGGAGGTATGGGTAATGTCATTGTAGTGTCATAAAACCATATTGCATCTCTTTTTAACCCTATATTAATTGATTGTACATAGATGAAGTTTTTATTAGTAGTAATATCTGTGCAATATCCCAAATTCGATGGTTGTGTAACACCCAACTTATCATTTGGTAAATTATTATCCAAATAAATAATAGATTTAATGCCAGTAACTGTATCCTTAGCAACTGTATCAACAATTATCCAGTTTATGTTTGTCTTACAAGACCAATCTTTTAAAGCTTTATAAACGATGGCTGACATTATAGGGTTGTTAGAAATGCTTGTATCTAAAGAGAATTCTCTTGCATGGTTTGACGTATAATTATCAAATGAGATTTGTCTATAGGGAATTTTTTCATTTATAGGCATCCCTATATTTGGATCAATTGTATAGTAATTAATAACCGAAAAAGGAATTTCTAAAATATCAGAACTAGTAATAGCAGTATTAGAATTGTTAAATACTATGAAGTATCCAGAACCTGGATAATACAGTGTGTCAAAAACATTTACATGATGAGGTATTTTAATTTTTATTTCAGAATCAGTCCATGATATATAATCTATATCGTTTAAATACTCAACGTAGCTTGCTCCTCCGTCTGTTGTGTTTTTAAATAAGACTTCACCATTACCTTTTTTACATCCAAAGCCACGACCTATGATTGTGAGAATAGAATCAGTTCCAGCTGAAATTATTTTTGGGGAGAAATCATCTATATGAATTACAGGACATAAATAAAAAGTATTTGGTTGAACATAATTAGGTGTGTTGTATGCTAAATATGGAGCATTTGCGGGATTAATGGATGGTGTTTCTGTATATAAATCTACAACTGAAACATTTTGTAAATCCAAAAATTCAAGTTCTGAAATATAATTTTCACAATTAAATAATTCTATTTTGATATGAAGTATTTTGTCTGGAGTTGGAGTTATTAAAGTTCTATTCCATGATACTCCATTATAATCAGACCCTAATCTAAACCTTACTGAATTAGGAGAATCATCAATTATTGCATTCATTGGGTCTTCATATGTAAGATTGCTAAAATGAGATCCTCTCGTCACTTCAATCTTATTATTAGCAGATATATTAGTTTGAAATGCATTCGAATTATATTCAAGAACAAAAGCTGCATTATCTAAATAAGTATTAGAACTATTTCCATATGCAAATATGTCAAATTCGTAATAATTGGTCAGTCCATTAGCACTACAGTAATTTTTTCATTCTGTATTTCAAAACTTATTGTTTCAACACTATTAGGTTTTGAATAAATACTATTTATTTTCCTTTTATTAAGATAATTAATATAATCGTCATTTGCTTTAATACGTTTAAGGTATATTTCTCTATTCCTCTCTTTTTCTAATAACAAAACATCTTTTTTTTATCATAAGTATTCGCAGTGATATCTACACCGAAATCATTTAGATAAATTTGAAAAGCATTCAAATTATTAAAATGTCTGCCGAATCCATCAATATCAAGCATTTTAGTTCTTTTATTAGTCACTTTATCATAATGAAACATTTCTCTAATCCTGAAATAACAATCAGTAAAATCACATACTGGAATTAAAGATAAAGTACCATAATTCTTAGATAATGAAGCAATACTGTCCTAAACGTTTTCAAGCATCACAAATAGTAATGGTTTCATTGACTT
>JBEBRN010000140.1:0-4140 GCA_040394775.1 Taishania pollutisoli | reverse complement strand
ATCCCCAAACATATCCAAGAAAATAGATTGCGCCAAGGCATCGTATTCTTTTAAGAGTTGCTCCGTTTTTTGCTTGAGCGCTTGTGCATCATCTAGAATTTGGGCAATGCGTTTTTGGGTTTCGATTGGAGGAAGAGGGATTTCAAATTCTTCAATCCATTTTGTGGACAGATTCATTTGAGCGATTCCTGTTGAGCTATTAATTGCTCGACTTTCAAAATCGTCACTGTTCAAAATGTGAAAAAGATAATCATCAACTAATTCAGTAGAAATAGATTTTACTCTACATACTCGTTGGTTAATATAAGCAGGAAGTAAGTCTTTTGGAAATCTTCCAACTCTACCTACATTTCCTGTTAAAGACATTAAGATATCTCCTTCGGAAATTTTATATGGGTTTAATTTTGAAAGGAGATTTTCAGGATAAAACTTTGGATTATTATCTTCAATAATTCCTTTTTGAACGTTAGTGATACGTATTACGCGACCGCCAGACTCTGAATATTCTGAACTTTTAAAAGCAAATCCGTTTGTGATTTTTACTATGTTTCCTAATCTTTTCATTTACAAAGCTGATTTAAGTTTTTTCAATAACTCTGCTTTTTCAAGCTCTAATGAAGTTATCCTCTCCAAAATCACCTTTGGCTCGTCATATTTCACTTCTTCATAAATTATCTCTTTATACCGATTAATGCTCAAATCCCAATCATTCGCTTTAATTTCTTTAAAAGGCACTAAGAAACTTTGATCTGTTCGGCTACGTTTTTCGGTGTAACGATTGGGGTAACGTGTAATAATATCGGGTAAGTTAAACTTATCGTGTAGTGTTTTAATTTGCTCTTCCGTCAATTCGCTTATGCCATCGCCAAAAGAAAAGGCATCAAAAACTTCGGCTTCCACCAATAAGTTACGTTTGTCGTCCAAGGATTTTCCATCGGCTTGCATGTCGTAAAACCAAACTTTGTCGGTGCCTCCTGTTCCTGTTTTGGTAAATATCATAATGGCAGTGCTTACTCCAGCATACGGCTTAAACACACCACTTGGCATCGAAATAATGGCTTCCAATTTATTGTTGGCTACTATTTCTTCACGTAGGCTTTTGTGTGCATTTCCGCTACCAAACAAAACACCATCGGGTACAATTACCGCACAACGTCCACCTGTTTTTAATTGTCTCAGCATTAAGGCTAAGAACAATAATTCTGTTTTGGTGGTATTGGTCACATTCTTTAAACCAGCTGCAATACTTTCTTTGTCAATCGTTCCTTTAAAGGGTGGGTTTGCTAAAATTAAGGTGTATTCGTTGGCACTTGTATTGTCCTTACTCACCGCATCGACATCCATAATTTGTGGTTCTTCCACGCCGTGTAAGTATAAATTCATCGAAGCAATCCGCAACATGGTCGCATCGAATTCCATTCCGTTGAACATCTCTTTGTTAATGTGTTTAGAAGCTTTGTCGAGTTCTGTCACATCATACCGCTTATCAATATATTCTTTAGTTGCTACCAAAAAACCAGCTGTTCCGCAAGAAGGGTCACAGACTTTATCTTCCAAGGTAGGTTTCATTAATTCCACCATCATTTTGATAATATGACGCGGTGTTCTAAATTGTCCTGCTGTTCCGCCACCTTCTAACTTAGAAAGCAAGTATTCATAAATATCGCCTTTGGTATCTTGCATCGTCATATCGATATTTTCCAACTTATCGATGACTTGGTCTAAGACCATTGGTTTCGAAATACCGAATGTCGCACCACGCATGTGAACGCTAAACAAACTCTTCTCTTTTCCCAGTGAACGAATAAAAGGAAAGATACCATCCACACTATTTGTAAAGATGCTATGGCGTGCATCTACATCCATTTCTTTCAGGTTTTTCCAACGGAAATCTTGTTGCTCTTTACCAAAAATTGGCGTGTATTTGAGATTTCGTTTTGCTTTTAATTCATTGCGTGTTTCGGTCTCATCCAAATCTTTTATAAAAATGAGATAGGTCAACTGTTCCACAATGGTAATCGTATTGGTAATTCCACCTGTCCAGAAAGTATTCCAGATTTGGTCTATTTGTGATTTTAATTCTCCTGTAATCATGGGTTAAATTGCTACTTGTTTTATAGAAATATGGGTTAAAGATAATTATTCGAAGGGTGAATAGTTATCTAAAATTATTTTTCTTGCTTCTTCTACGAGAATTGTTTTTAGGTTTTCAGGTGCTATCACTTTTACATCTGCCCCAAAAGACATGAGATAACTTGTGAATTCTCGATTGATTTTTAAATTCAAATGTATCAGCCCATCTTTCAGCTTTTGAGAACCATGAATGGGTTTAGAAATTATGTAAGGCAGTCGATGACTCGTAAATTCGAGGACGATATCTTCTAACTCCTGTTCTTCGGGATTGGATACGCCTAAAATATCATCAAAATATTCTTCAAAATCAATGGTGCATTCTTTGAAGGGTTTATGGTATAGTTCAATTACTTGGATTCGGTCTAATGGAAGATTTTGAATTTTTTCCAGTTCATCATTCAGACCGAATAAAAACCAACGGTTGTTGAATTGTTTTAAATAGTAGGGATGAATAATGAAGTCATTAGGTGTTTCCATTTTGAAGCTTTGATAGCTAATTTTCAGAACAGTGGTTTGTTTGATGTAATTGTAAAGGTCTTGCAGGAAATCAATTCCTTTTAAGTAAGGATTATGTTCAAAACTGATAATTTCCATTTTTTCAGTTTCTAATGAATCTCTTAGCTTGGTTTCCAATTCCGCCATCCATTCAAAATTTGGTAATCCTTTTATTCGACTGAAAATTTCGAGCGCATCTGTAATTTGGTTTAACTCTTCTTGATTTATAGGACTTTTGTCAATGCTAAAATTGTCATCTTCGTATTGATAATAAACTTGTTTACCATCTTTAATCGATTCAATCGGTGCAACATATCCAGCATCACTTTTCATAAAGTTGATATCGTCAAAAATCTGTCTTCTAGAAACCGTTATTTCTTCTCCGATATGATTCGACAAGGCTTCGCTACACTTCTCAATTAAATCATTGATATAGTAACGCTTAAACTTATTTCTGAAACAAGAGTCAAGAACGCGATATCGAATGATTGCTCGTTTATTAGTTGCCATTATCTTCTTTTGAAGGATGAATTTATAAAAATAGAAAAAAAGGGGAATAATTTCCCCTTTTTTCAATGCTCAAGCATATTGGGTTAATTTCCAAGTTACTGCTTTGCCATTATAGGGAGGCATAGTATTCCCTAAAGCAATAGGTGCGGTAGTTGAAACTAAACCAACCACTTTCCATATTCCACTTTCAGGACATTTACTTCCTGTACTAGCGGTTGTTCCAATTGGTGATTTCATAAGTAATCGTATTAAATTCCTATCAAAGGGATAGTACCTCGAGTGATTAATAGCTATTGCAGAATGCTCACTCTTTACTTTCTGCGAATTGCAATGACAGCTGTTAGATGACTATTTGAATGAAAAATAGACCTTCTTTTTTTTACAGTTCGTTTAAGAAATCAAAGCAAAGTTTGTCTTCTTTTTCTTTTATTTCGTTTGCTTTTTTCATTCGATATTCCCATTTTTCTAGGTAATCTTTGTTGACTAATTCTTTAATGATTTTTTCCTTATAATAATCACGCATCAACTCATCATTTTCTCCATGTGCGAAATAATCAGTAATTTCTTCAGGCACCTTAAAGTCATCTGTGCTTATGTTTACACCATCTTTACGAATTTTTGTAATTTCAATTTGTACATCGTAGTCACGTAAAAATGTTCCTATTGATATATTTGCAAAATCATCTCTTTCGGAATAATCTACTTCCCAATATTTAATGGTTGGTGATGAGAAAGGAGTTGTTAAGATGCAATTATGACTTTCGCTATACGCATCGCCGTAAATTTTCGCTTTATAACTATAGTTGAATCGAATTTGTTCAATTGGCCCTTGTAGTGGTGTAAGTTTAAATCCTAAATACACCTCTTTTAGATCTCCGATATAGGTGTAGTAATATTTGTCAATTTTAGCTAATTCTACTTTTACATATTTATCCAATGAGTTTTGCGCTAAGAATGTTTTCCAATAGTCTATAGTAGAGTCCGCTTTTTTTGAATAAATAC
>JBEBRN010000139.1:0-4141 GCA_040394775.1 Taishania pollutisoli | reverse complement strand
GGGCGAATTGCAATTCGCCCCGACGACGACGGCGGCGGCTAAATTAAAAATCTGGCAGCGCAATTATTACGAAACAATCATCCGAGACGAACGCGCCTTCCATAACATCTCCAATTATATCATCAACAATCCTTCAAAATGGGCAGAAAAGAAATCCTATCAGAAATTTCCTATCCAAAAATAAACACCAATTAATTATCCTATTTACCAACCTACTAACAATAGCAACTTATTTTCACTAAAATCCTTCTTGCATATCGCTGATTTTTTAACATCTTTACATTATTAAATTTCATTTACCTTTATCACATGGAAAAAGCACTCGAAAAACCTTTGCTCATCTATAGCGCATCCGCTGGTAGTGGTAAAACGTATGCATTGGTGAAAACCTATTTAGAACTGATTCTTAAAGGTAGTGCGCAACCACAAGGCTTTGCTAAGATTATCGCGATGACCTTTACCAATAAAGCAGCGCTTGAAATGAAAACTAGAATCATTGCTGCTTTGGCTGATTTAGCTAATCCAACTAGGAATCCTACTAACGAAGAAAAAGCAAAGAAATACAAGACTGAAATTTCCAAAGAATTTAATCTATCAGAAGAAGAAATTGAGAAGAAAGCACTCATTGCTTTGACCTATATCCTACATCAATACGAAGATTTTTATGTGATGACGATTGATAAGTTCAACTTGCGATTGATTCGTTCTTTCGCGATGGATTTGAACTTGGAGGCTAATTTCAAAGTGGTTATTGATGAAACGGATATCAAACAACGTGTGGTCGATGATTTCATGAACGAAATTGATCCAGAAGTTTCTTCTTTACTTTCAAAAATCTTCATTCAAATAGCGAATGAACGCATAGAGGATGGTGATGGATGGAATTTTGAACGTGAACTGACAAGTTATCTCTCTATTCTGGATAAAGAAGAAGCCATTGCCCTATTAAAACAAACCGAAGAAACAGAAAGCTCTCAAGAAACATTACAACAGATAAAAGTTCAGATTCACCATTATCAATGTAAACTGAAAGAAAATGTCACAAATTTTATTTCCGACTTAGCACCACAGCTCGAAATCTCAGAGATCACTAAAACGCAACTTGGCTCTATTCGAAAGTTAATTGATAAATTCAATCTAAATCCTTCTGAAGCAGATATTAAACTTACTGATACTCATATAAGATACATTGAGAATGAAGAAATCCCTGAACCTTTACTTTCTACATTATCTGAATTTCACAAAAATGACTTACACTATTCTGGAGAAATCGAAAAGTTACAGAAAGTCAAAAACAGCTATTATTACATTCAACTTTTAAAGAAGATAAATAACCGTTTAAAAGAATTTAGAGAAACGGAGCAAGTGATTCGTATTTCTGAATTTAACCAAATGATTTCTGATTTATTAAAAAATGAGAGTACGCCTTACATTTACGAGAAATTAGGAACCCGTTTCAATCACTTTTTACTGGATGAATTTCAAGACACTTCTCGCCTACAATGGCAAAATATTGTTCCCTTGGTGTATGAATCGATTTCGAACGGTCAGAAAAATCTTATTGTCGGCGACCCAAAACAATCGATTTATCGCTTTAGAGGTGGTGTAGCGGATCAATTTGTGGCTTTACCTGCCATCTATAATCCTGAGGGTGACGCTTACTTAAATGACGCTTCTCGCTTCTTTTTAAGCATGGCCGTGAAAGATGAATTAAAGGACAATTATCGCTCTGCAAAACAAATCGTTGAATTTAACAACCTATTTTTCACAGAGTTTGTTGAGTTTATGAAAGAAAGTGCTGTTATTAAAAATGATTATACCAATTATTACGATAAGATAATTCAACATCCTAAAAGTGAAAAAGAAGGCTTTGTTGACATAATTTCTATTCATCAAAAAAAGGAAAAAAGCTCGAACGAAAGTGAAGATGAACAAGATTCTTCACCAGAAAATATTCAATATTTATTGGCTAGTGTCAATGAATGCATCGAAGATGGTTACCAAAAAGGAGATATCTGTATTTTAGGAGACACCTCAAAATTATGCAATCAATATGCACTAGCATTGACTCAAGAAGGTCATAAAGTTGTTTCAAGTGATAGTTTAGCTGTCAATTCAGAAAGAACTGTAAATATGTGTATTACGTATTTAAAATGGCGTAATCAACCAGCGAGCGAATTATTAGCAAAGCTATTTGCAGAAAGATATCTTTCCATTTTATTTTCAGAGGAGTCGACTGAAAAATACATGTCCTATATCAAGGAGCGACCGAGTTCTACGAACAAAGAGCGCAATATTACCTATTTTGATTATCGACAATTTATAACCGACTATTTTGGCAATTGGGAAAACTTCCATTATCCGTTTGAAAACCTCTATACATTACTCGAACAATTCTATAAAATCGCCCAAATAAGTGAATTAGAGAATCCTTATATTCATCATTTGTCCGATTTAGCATTTCATTTTGATTTAAATAATGGCCCAGATTTGAATGCTTTTATAGATTATTACGAAAAATCAGGTTTCAAATCTTCTATTCAAACGCCAGAGAACAAGGATGCCATCAAGATTATGACGTCTCATAAATCAAAAGGATTAGAATTTAAAGTGGTGATTATTCCACAGTTAGATAGTGTGTTTTTGAAGTCATCTTCGAGTTATCTAGTTCAATTAGACAATCAATTGGCATATACTAAGATTAGCACCAAAGCTGTCAGTGAAGAATTAAAGACCAAATACGATGAAGAATTCAAAGCCGCTTTATTGGATAAACTCAATTTATGCTACGTGGCTTTCACTCGACCGATTGATCGCTTATATGTGATGAATATTTTCTCTAAGAATGCTAAAACAAATTTTGGTGCGGCATTCATTCATCCGTTTATACAATCTAGCGTTTTTCAACAGAATACCATTGCCGCTGAAGGAAATGAAAAGGAAGGAAGTATGTTTCACTTGCAGTTTGGTCAACGTAAAAAAATAGACAAAAATTCAAAGGATGAAAATAAGATGACACAAAACGACGCTAATTTCATTCCTATTGATATCAGTGATAAATTGTGGTTTCCTTCCATCTCGTTAAAACAACAATTAACTGACACCGACGAAAGTTTGGAGGAAAACTTACGTTATGGTCGACAGTTACACTTACTTTTATCGGAATTAGATCATTATTCGACTGCGGAGGAAATGATTAGTGCTTTCACTAAAAAGGGAGGAATCGAAAAGGAATTTAGTGCACAATTATTAACCGATTTGAATCGAATTTCGTCTAATGAAACGTATCAAGAATTACACAAATACAAATCACAAGTCATTAACGAACAGTCGATTATCATTTCAGCGAATGAAGTAAAACGCCCTGATAAGATCATTCTGAAAAAAGAAGAAACGATTGTATTGGATTTTAAAACAGGATTGAAAAAACCAAAAGACTTGAAACAAGTGAAAACGTACTGTGAAATATTACATCAAATGGACTTTCCCAAAGTCCGTGGATTTGTTCTCTATACGCAAGATATGGACTTTGTGGAAGTATAAGTTTTTAGAAATATTTCTTCGCAAACTCCCACATCACCACGCCTGCACAAACGGAAACGTTTAAACTATGTTTCGTTCCAAATTGCGGAATTTCAATGATGTAATCGCTTTTATCAATAACCGATTGACGAACGCCATCTACTTCATTACCAAATACTAAAGCAAATTTATCACCTGCTAATTGCTGAATGTCTTGTAATTGTGTCGTTTTCTCTGCTTGTTCAATCGTACAAATTTTGACACCTTCGTTTTTCAACTCCACCAATAGCTCATCAATAGACGTTCTTCCCTCCCATTCGATGGTATCCGTTGCTCCAAGCGCTGTTTTCTGAATATCACGATGAGGAGGTTGTGCCGTGATGCCACATAAATAGATTTTCTCCACATTAAATGCATCCGCCGTTCTGAAAAAAGAACCGATATTATTCAAACTACGAATGTCATCCAAAATAATAATTAATGGAAATTTATCTTGATTCTTAAATTCACTTTCACTAACGCGATTTAATTCCCACAATTTTAGTTTTTTGTTCAAAGCTTCTCTATTTTAGTGCAAAACTACCTATTTTTAAACCAAAGCATATCATTTCTTGTTCTT
>JBEBRN010000138.1:0-4143 GCA_040394775.1 Taishania pollutisoli | reverse complement strand
ATGATAAATAGATAGTTTTCCATTGTTCAAAGTATAGCGACTATTGTCTGCATTTAAAGAAATCATTAAATTATTAACGAAATTGGAATCGGGATGGGTAGAAGTGTACCAGTTTCCCACTTCATAATCGGCATGAATGTACTCTTCTAAATCGAATGAATAAAGAGAAAACCACCTGCTTTTAATTTTTACTTGAAGAAGAAAAGCAGTGGACTTTTGGATGATTCGATAGGAGCCAAGTGAGGTTTCTTGAATAACATCTGTTTCTAAGCGAAGTGGTTCGTTAGGAACTAATCCGCCAAATCCAACATCCACAATATACGGTTGTCCATCTATATGAATCAATAAAAGCATGTGTGTTCTCCCAAGTTGCGTATTGTTAGGAGTGCTAACTCGTCCCATTAAACCGCGAACGTTGAAACCTAAAGTGGTCAACACATTTTCTAAGAGTATGTTTTGTTCAAAACAATAACCGCCTCTGTTGTCACGAACCAATTTTTGCAGGAGGGAATCTAAATCTAATTTGACTGGAATTCCCAATAGTGGGCTCAAGCCTTCAAAGGGAATGGTTTGTGTGTGATGTGTCTGTATCTTGGATAGCGTTTCTAAAGTAGGCTCACTCTGAATCGGTAGTTTGATTCGTTGGAAGTATTCTTTTAAAAAAGCTTTTTTCATATGTAGTTTGTTTTATCTAAAGTTTAGTAACTTTATAATTCAATTATGCGTTACAACGTCTAAACGATAAATATATTCTAATTTGACAAACATAAGCTCATGCAGTTAAAATTTCACAAATATCAAGGTACCGGAAATGACTTTATAATGCTTGATAATACGCATGGAAATTATGATAACTTAGCGATTGAACAGATAAAACAGATATGTGATCGTCGATTTGGCGTAGGAGCAGATGGTGTTATTAAGATAAATTCAAAGTTGAGGTATGATTTTGAAGTCGATTATTACAATGCCGATGGAACAAAAAGTTTTTGTGGCAATGGCGCTCGATGTGCAGTAAGATTTGCCCATGAACTTGGATTGATAAAGGGAAATGAAACCTGTTTTTGGGCGATTGACGGAGAGCACAACGCAACGCTTTCAGATACAAAGGTTTCGCTAAAAATGACCGATGTTTCCAAAGTCGATGAATTATCCAATCAGACCTTTGAAATGAATACAGGCTCTCCTCATTACTTGGTTTATCTTGAATCAATTGATGCGGAAGATGTGGCTACTTATGGAAAAAAAATCCGCTACAATGACAGGTATAAAGAAGAAGGTATAAATGTGAATTTGATTGAAGAACAAGGGAATAATAGTTTGAAAGTCTATACGTATGAACGTGGTGTGGAAGCAGAAACGTTGTCTTGTGGAACGGGTGTGACAGCCGCGGCTTTATCCTTCGCCTATAAAAATAAGTTAAAAGGAAATGTCAATGTCGCTATTCAAACGAAAGGAGGCGAGCTGTCTGTAAAATTTGATTATGGAACGAATTTCACCAATATTTGGTTAATAGGGCCAGCACAATTTGTATTTGAAGGTAACTATATAAGTGCCTAATCTCAGGTTTTTAATCTATATTTGAAAATCCAAAATCCAAGTACTATGTTTAAAGGAGAACACATCTATCTTCGACCAATTGAACGAGAGGACGCTACCAAAGTAGTTATTTGGGAAAATGATGTCAATAATTGGCGTGTGACAGAGACAGAAGCCCCTTATTCACACAGTTTAATTTTGGATCATATTGAAAGTAGCTTGAATTTCCGGCAATCCGGTGTTCTAAGATTGCTGATTTGTTTGAATGAAACAGAAGAACCTATTGGAATCGTGGATTTATACGAAGCCAATTTTAAACACGATAGAGCAAACGTGGGAATTTTAATTGGAAATTATTCGGAGCGTGAAAAAGGATACGCTTCAGAAGCATTAGAAATTCTCAAGGATTATGCCGTGAAAATTTTGGCTTTTCATAATTTGACTGCTTCTATATTAGACGATAATAAAGCGAGTATTCGACTGTTTGAAAAAGCAGGATTCGAATTAATAGGCATCCGAAAAGGATGGTTTAAATATAAAAATGAAAGAGTAGACGAACGAATATATCAACTATGTTTAGAAGAGGAAAAAATGTAATTTTTGTAGTATTGATTCTTTTAATCGGTATTGGCTATATTTTTCGAGATGGTATAAAAGGCTTAATACTGAACCGAATTGTGTCTGACAATACAACGGAAGTGGAGTTGTATGTGAAAAAAGAATATGGATTAGAAGGACTGAAAATGCAATTGATGAATGAAAAAATCATTAAATCTGCTTTTTATTTTAATCGCATGGTGGATTTAAAAGGTTTTACTTCCGAGAATATTGCGACTGGAAAATACATCATTTCACCCAAAACACCTATTCGAGATATTATTAACGGTTTTACTGAAAATGCTCAAGGAAACGGGAATGGGGAAGTGGAAGTGCAGGTAACTTTTGACAACTGTAAAACAATCGGAGAGATGTGTCGAAAGGTGTCTAAATCCTTGATGTGTGATAGCACTGAACTAGAAAGTTATATATACAATGAGGCCACTTTAAATAAATACGGTTTTTCCGAGGAACAATTACCCGCTCTTTTTATTCCGAATACCTATAATTTTTTCTGGGACACTTCACCTGAGCAATTCGTGGCTAGAATGGCAAATGAATTTAAAAATTTCTGGACCGATAAAAGAAAAGAAAAAATGAAGGAATTAGGATTTTCGTCTCCATCACAAGTGGTAACACTCGCCAGTATCGTTTATGGTGAACAAAGTATTGCCACTTCCGAATGGCCGATTATTGCTCAATTGTATATGAATCGACTAAAAATAGGTATGAAGTTGCAATCTGATCCGACTTTCAAATTCTGTTGGGGAGATCAGCTAAATGGTACCCAAGTGTTGAACTACGAACATAGAGCTGCTAATTGTCCCTACAATACCTATTTATATGCAGGACTTCCTCCTGGACCAATTAATCTTCCTCCTGCTAAAGTAGTTGATGCGGTGCTTTCTCCAGATGAGAATAATTTCTTGTATATGTGCGCAAAACCTGATTATTCGTACACTCATAATTTCGCGAGGGATTATGCGGTCCACCAGAAAAATGCGAACATTTATCAAAAATGGATTCGAGCCGAGCAGAAAAAGAGAAACTGATGAAAACGTTACTTTTAGTTCTTTGTGCGATGTTTTATACGACTTCTTTTTCGCAATCATTTCTCTCATGGGAATTTCACCAAGATGGAAATGAAAAGCAGTATAAAGTAGGCGAAATAGGAACTGTACAAGAAGTGCTTTTTAAAGAAGGCGTTTTACCCGATCCATTTTACGGTTTAAATGAAGAAAAATACAATTGGATAGAGCAAGAAGATTGGATTTTTGAATCGCATTTTTCGCTGACAAAAGAACAACTTAACGAGAAGTTTATTTATCTTCATTTTGGTAACATAGATACGTATGCTACTATTTATGTGAATGGTGAAGAAATTGGAAAGTCAGCATCCTTCTTTATGCCGTATCGTTTTGATGTGAAGAAATTTGTCAAAGAAGGTCAAAACACCATCACGCTTCATTTTGTTTCTCCTATCAATTATCATAAAAAAGAATATCAATCATTAAAGGTGAAATATCCGACGCCGAATGATGTTCAAGATTCCATAAAGGTGGCTTCGATGACGCGAAAACCGCAATATCAATTTGGTTGGGATTGGTCGTTGAGAATGAATACAATTGGTTTGAATGAACCCGCTTTTATCGAAACCTATAGCCTCAATAAACTGTTGCAATCCTCTGTTCAAACCTTGAAAGTGGAAGGGAATAAAGCTTTTCTCAAGATGAATCTAAAATTTGAACAGCCCCTTCAGTCAACAATTGCCATTGATAATGCGTTTATTCGATTGGATAGCGTGGTGTACGGACAGAAAGAAGTTTTTGTCTATTTTATCATTGATAATCCAAAATTATATTGGCCAAAAGGTTGGGGAGAACAAGCGTTGTACAAAAGTAAATTAGTTATTTATGAAGGCGATAAAATGATCCATTCAAACGCTGATTTTTACTTTGGAATTTCGACGAAAGAATTAGTACAGCAACTCGATCAGTACGGAACATC
>JBEBRN010000137.1:0-4177 GCA_040394775.1 Taishania pollutisoli | reverse complement strand
TTAATGGTAAAGGAACAATTTTACCTTTCTCACCTCCAAATTGAAGTTGGTAAATTCCTAAGCCATTAATAGCTCCTGGAAATTCGTATGTGCCATTTTTATCCGTAGTGGTTTCTCCCAAAGTAACGGGACCTTGTTGCAATGTGACGATTAATTTGACGTTTGTATTCTCTGCGCCCTTAATAGTTCCGTTAATCCACACGTTGGCTTCTTTTCCGTCTAATGCCTTTTCAGATTGCTCGTCATTTTTAGAAGAGCAAGAAAATAAAATACTAGATACGATTAAAATTAAAAATAATCTCATTATAAATTGTCTAAAGTTGTTCTTAAAAGTTGATTGGCCAATTTAGGGTCTGCTTTCCCGCCAGAAACTTTCATTAGTTTACCCATAAATAAACCTAATAATTGCTTCTCGCCATTTTTATAACGTTCTATTTCAACTGTATTTTCATCAATTACTTGTTGAATATAAGCTGTTAAACTTCCTTCATCCGACTCTTGAATGAGGTTATTGTTTTTTGCCAATTCGAATGGTTCAACCGTTGGGTTTTCCAGCATTAAAGGAAAAAGTTTTTGTGAAACGGCCGTATGTGACACTTTCCCATCTTCAATCAAATTCACCAATAAACCAATGTTTTTGGCAGCAATAGGAAAATCTTCTATCTCCACGCTACGATTATTGAGAAACGATTTAATATCACCCATGACGATATTAGCAGCGCCTTTAAAGTTTTTTGTCGTTTGAATCACTTCTTCAAAATACAAAGCAATTGCTTTTGAATCAATCAGGATGTTGGCATCGTATTCAGAAAGACCATATTCAGTCGTGTATTTTGCAAAAAGTGCTCTTGGCAAAGCTGGCATTGTTTCACGCACTTCATTTATTTGTTCTTTTGAAACGGAAATGGGTTGTAAATCCGGTTCTGGAAAATAGCGATAATCGTTGGCTGCTTCTTTGGAACGTTGAGAAATGGTAATTCCTTTTAACGCATCAAAACCTCTTGTTTCTTGCGCAATTTCATTTCCTTTCTCGATCTCTTCAATTTGACGACTGATTTCAAATTCAATCGCTCGCTGAACGTTACGAATAGAGTTCATGTTTTTCACTTCGACCTTTGTTCCAAACACTTTTGAACCTCGTAACATCACTGAAACGTTTGCATCGCAACGCATAGAACCTTCTTCCATGTTTCCGTCACAAATATCCAAATAACGGACTAATTTACGCACTTCTGTAAGGTAACTATATGCTTCTTGTGAGTTTTTCAAATCCGGTTCAGAAACAATTTCCAATAACGGTGTTCCTGCACGGTTTAAGTCCACCAATGTGTCGTAAACGTCTACGTCGTGAATGCTTTTTCCAGCATCTTCCTCCATGTGAATACGCGTCAAATTGATTTTCTTCTCCGTTCCATCTTCCGATTTAATATAAATATGACCGTTGGTACAAATAGGTGTCTTGTCTTGCGTAATTTGATAACCTTTTGGTAAATCGGGATAGAAATAATTCTTACGGGCAAAAAACTGATAGGGCGCAATGTCACATTCACACGCTAATCCTAAACGAATCGCATATTCGATCGTTTTTTTGTTCATCACAGGTAAAGTTCCCGGATGTCCTAGCGAAACCACACTCACATTCGTGTTGGGAGTTGCGCCGTATTCATTGATGTCGTTGGAGTATGCTTTGGTCTTCGTCAGCATTTGTGCATGGACTTCTAAACCTATAACCGCCTCGTATTTTTCGTTTAATGACATTTTATAGTTCCCTTTTATCGGATGGTATTTACTTGCTTTTTTCTCTATTTACAGCTTACATTCTGCCAATCAATTCCTTCATAATCAAAGTCATTTTCGGCTCTTGACGACTGGCTACATCGATAACATCTTGTAAACTTACTTTCTTAATTTTTCCTTTCACCCCTAAATCAGTGATAATCGAAATGGCAAAGCATGGAATCTCCATGTGTCGCGCTACAATCACTTCTGGAATAGTAGACATGCCAACAGCATCGGCACCAATAACTCTTACGTAATGATATTCTGCAGGTGTTTCCAAAGTTGGTCCTGTTAAAGCAGCATAGGTTCCAACGGAAACTTTAATGTTGTTTTCTTTGGCAATAGAAAGTGCTGTTTCAATCATATTAGGACAATACGGTTCTGACATATCTGGGAAACGTGGTCCTAACTCATCGAAGTTTTTACCAATTAATGGATGCGCAGGAAATAAGTTGATATGATCATTTAATATCATGATTTCGCCTACTTCAAAATCAGGATTTACACCTCCAGAGGCATTGGAAACGAACAGCTTTTCAATACCTAAAAGTTTCATCACACGAACGGGATAGGTCACTTGTTGCATGTTGTAGCCTTCATAAAAGTGAAAACGACCTTGCATTGCTACGACACTTTTTCCACCTAATTTCCCAAAAATCAACTTTCCACTGTGACTTTCAACGGTAGAAACGGGAAAATGAGGAATGTCTGTGTAGGAGATTTCGTCAATGATTTCGATTTCTTTCACCAATCCACCTAATCCTGTTCCAAGGATAATTCCAATGGTTGGTGTTACTTTCGTTTTGCTTTGAATATAAGCGACTGACTCTTTAAATTGCTCTAACATATTTTAGTATTTCAGTTATAAATTGTTCTTCTTTGTCTAGTTTAATCGTAATGGGTTGATAGTACCACGGATAGTTTTTTATCACTTCTTGAAAATCAGGTTGCGATAAACGGACATAATCCTTTTCAGTGGTCACTATAATACCATCTCCATTAGTTACAAAAGTACCAAATTTTTCATGAATTAACGCTAGGTCTTTTGCTTCAAAATTATGGTGATCTTTAAATCGAATTAATTCCACGTCGTAATGTGTCGATAAATGTGCTAAAATAGGCGTTGGATTGGCAATTCCTGTCACTAAAAGCACTTTTTTAAACATCTCTTTTTGAGTAGGAGAGAAGCTGATAAGGGAATCGTAGGCAATCGATGAAAAGAAAACGGGTGTAGATGCTGCTCTTAATTTTTTGATGATCGTTTTTTTAGCGTTTTCATCCAGTTGTTCCGGACACTTTGTAACAATAATACAATCTGCTCTTTTTCTCCCTTTTCGCCATTCACGTAAGGTTCCCATTGGAACGACAAAGTCTTTATAATACGGTTTTGAAAAATCAGTGAGTAAAATAGAATAGCCCGCCTGCACCTTTCGATGTTGGAAGGCGTCGTCTAATAAGATAACCGATTTCTCTTCTTTTTGACGTAGGAAATCAATACCATTCTTGCGATCTTCAGAAACGACTACACAACTGGTATCGTCAACTCTTTTTTTGAACATCAGCGGTTCATCGCCCACTTGATCGGCTGTACTGTCTACGGTTACTTCAATCAATCCTTTAGTTGTTCGACCATAGCCACGACTCAAGAATGAAACTGGAAATTCATTTTTCAGCAGTTGCCAAACATATAAAGTATGCGGACTTTTTCCCGTTCCTCCCATGCTGAGATTACCGATAACAATTGATTTTCCAGGGATTTTGTAGGAACGAAAAATTCCAGAAGAATAGAATCCATTCCGAATCGCCATGACGAGTCCATAAATAAATGAGAACGGAAAGAAAATGATTCTCCAAAAATGCATGGTGTAAAGATAATGATTTTAGGAAATTGGAAGTTTTATGTTTACTCGATTTTGAGTGGAGGAGATTTTTATGGTTGCTTTAAGTGCTTAACTACTTTGCTTTCCACCAACGATTTCATCTGCATAATTGCTACCTTATTAAGTTGTATTAATCTGTCTTTTTGAGGTAATTCGTGTTCAATTAGTAAAGCATTAATACTTTCCATATTACTCAATCCTACTAATTGTTCAATGGATGCTTCATCTCTAATATTTCCTTTTACATCTGGATTGTTATCTTTCCATTGTTTTGCTGTAATTCCAAAAAGACACACATTTAGTAAATCTGCTTCATTCGCATAAGTAAAATTGATTTGTGCTTTTGAAATTAGATTCGGGACTATATTTTCCTTGATAGCATCCGTATGAATTTTGTAATTGATTTTAGATAGAATTCTTTGTAAATTCCATTCTAAATTTAATCGTTCATTTTCTTCAGTTTTAAGGGATCAAGTCCAAAAGTTGGGGACTATGCATAAATTTGAGTTAATCTGAAA
>JBEBRN010000136.1:0-4452 GCA_040394775.1 Taishania pollutisoli | reverse complement strand
GAAATCCATCAAGGAAATCCCGCTTTTAAAAAACTTTTATCGGACAGTAGTGATTTGTGATATTTTATAGTTTTATTATTTTTAAAATTAACAAAAGGATTTTCAACACAAAATATGTACAAGTAATAGTTAGTATAATAATAATCTTTTCTTCTATATTATTTACAATTTTCCTTAATAAAAACTTCAATCAATTAAATTCTGATGGGCCAAATAGTACTGATGAGTATCTTGAAGTAATTAGGCTATTCCCAGGACAACCGAAACAAAGTGAAGCTCACTGACCAAGAAGAAGTAAAAGCGAAAAGAACCCTTCGATACATCGAAGGTGTTAAAAAATGATGGAAAAGTTAACACCGATTATACATCCGTAATGGTTCAATTTAAATTCGATAAGTTTCATGTCGTGCATTGAACTAAACGGCTGTTATATCGGCATTATACAAAACAATTTCAGCCTTGTATAATAAATTCAAATGTAAAAATATATTGGAAGAGAAGGTAGTTCTCAAAAAAATAACCTATCTTTCGACTACGATCCAATGGGAGAAAAAGCAACGCTTTTGAAGACCAAGCGGAAGCGCAAGGAAAAGAACAGCAAAGCATGTTTACGATGCAAATGATAACTTGCTTTCTTCGACGTATTATATTTTAGATGCTCAAAGCTTGTTCCGAGAGCGCAGAAAATCGGAAGAAACACGATGACAACTTACGAAATGATCATAGATGCTACAAATTCTTCGCTCACTTATTCACAGCGAGAGAAGATTAACTTGTCCCGACTTCTCGGGATTTATGGTTCATCGCGTTTGGGAATGTTGAAAGATTCTGTCAACGTACTCGGTTCGGCTTATACAAATACCGATACATCCAACTTTATTCATACGCTTGGAAACAAGCGGTATGAATTCTCGAACCACTTAGGGAATGTATTGACAGTACTCTCCGACAAGCCTATCCCACATGACAACGGCGGAACGGTTGATTATTGGCAAGCCAGCATCATGTCTTCGTATGACTACTCACCATTTGGTGTGATGCTAAGCGGTAGAAATTTTGATAGTGATAGTAGTTATCGTTATGGATTTCAAAATCAGGAAAAAGACGATGAAATTAAAGGCAAAGGGAATAGTGTGAATTATCAATACAGAATGCACGACACAAGACTAGGAAGATTCTTTGCTGTTGACCCGTTGGCGAGCAAATATCCTTTTTACACTACCTATTCGTTTTCTGGAAATAGAGTTACAGATGCTATTGAGTTAGAGGGATTAGAAGAGTTCGTTATTATAGCAAAAAATGGATATTTAATATTGGAACTTACAAACATTAATGCAGATAGAGTTATTAAAGATTACTCTTCTGGTACTTTAGTGGAAAGGAAAAATTTTCACTATAGAGGTTTTATTCAACAGATGGCAGGAATGGAAGTTAACAAGTCTATGGGGATTTTATTTGTTCCGAATAACCAAGGAAGAACATCATTTGACAATCTAAATGATACACCAGGAAATCCAATAACGCCGCAATTTTCAACACATATTAGTGATTGGACAGTTGCTGAGAAAAAGCCTTTAGAACAAGCGGGATTTAATGCGAATAATTTCGATAATGAAGAAGATGTATTTAACAGTCATCCAATGGAACTACCAATGACTGATAATCAGGGAAATATTTTATTACCAAAAATTTTACCAGATAATAATAAATATGATTATGTTGATGTATATATCACTTCTGAATATAAACAAGATGAAATAATTAAACAGATGGAGTTACACGGTGTTGATGTGAAAAATAAGGACATCAATTTTATTGATAGCCCAGCTGATGCGAATTTGGTAGGAAGACCTAAAACGGTAGAAGTAACATTTGGAACTTATGAGTAGAATGTGGATATTACTGTTGATAGTTTACTTTTTATCTTTTCGTTTATTTGCACAAGATACTATAGTAAATGCTTCAATCAAAGAAGTACAAATTATTGATACAATGTATAAATACCGAATTATCTATCATTATAAAAAAGATAGTATGTTGAAGGATGGAGAATATAGGCTTCTATCGGAAAGAAATGATTTGAAATTTACGTATATATGCAATTATCGAAATAATTTGAAAAGTGGAAAAGCAAAAGCATATGATGAAGAAAAACTTACTGGTATATATACTTTTAAGGCAGGTAAATTACAAGGTAAAACCATAGAGTATTTAAACGGAAAAAAATTCCACCAAGGAAAGTATAAAAGCGACAACAAAGCGGGAAAATGGAAATATTTTGATAATGAGGGCAATTTAATCGCAAAAGGAAGATATTCGGGAGCGTTTTTCGATATGGATATAGATACAAATAGTATTATGACTCTACTCTATTCCAATGGTAAAATTGAAAAATTTCATTATAATGACACTGTCTCTCGTTATGAAATATATAGAAAATATGATTTCTTTTTTTTTAATCGAAATTATTTAAGAAAAGGTGTTTGGAAATATTATGAACAAGGAAAAGTCATTCAAATCATGAGATATAACACAGTGGGAGAACTGATATTTAAACGAGTATTAAAAGAAAATGATTACTGTTTTTCAAATATTTGGTAACGAGGCCACAACTAAGATATTAACCCAATTGAGAACCAGTCAAGAACATATAGCCTTAGTTTTACACCTTCGATATCAGGTGTAAACTTTAAGATTGAATTTGCGATGGCGAATGCAAGTGCGTTTTGTTATTTTAGTATTGATTACGTATCAGGATGAAGATACGGTGCAGATGTGTGACAACGTGCGTAAGAGTGGAAAATACCCATTTTCATTCCAAAATCAATTACGTGATGATGAAATTACAAAAGGGCATGTAAATTTCCAATAAGAGGTTACGATCCAAGAATAGGAAGATTGAATTGGGCGGTAGATCCGTTGGCTAAAGATTATCCAATGCTTACACCATATCAATTTAGTAGTAATAGTCCCATCTATTTAATAGAAATGGAAGGCTTAGAAGGGACTGTTTACCAATATAAACAATGGTATGACAAGGATGGTAATATTAGAAAAGAGCCAATGGGACAATACGAAGTTACGGGTCTTTTTGCTGATGTAAATAAGATTCTCTGGAAAGAATATAATAATCCAAATAGTGAAACTATAAGATATGATTATTTGGTAAGAATGCCTAACGGCGAAAGTGGTGGTGGAATCAAAAATGTTACTCCAAGTGATAAACCAAATTCAGCACAAGAGGTGAATACCGCATTAGGCCTTACCAAGCCAAAACCAGAAAGTAAGCCAATTGAAAAATCTATGTGGAGGGTTGGAGGTGGAGGGCCAGTGGAGTTATTATTTGGAAAAGAAATAGCAGAAAAAGTAAGAGTGTCTGGTGCGAAATTGGAGGGAAACTCCGATCCAGCGAATACAGTAAGCAAAAAGGCAGCAAAAGGTGTTGCAGCTATACCTTTAGTTGTTGGAATGGCTGTTTTTGAATTTTTATACACTCCTTTCACAGGTACTTCTGTTTTAGGACCTAATGATTTAGATATACTACCAAAACCAGGTGATGATAGTACATTAATGAACTAAAAATGAAAAATAGTTATTCAAATAATCAGTGGTATTTAAGGAATATATTTATTACTATATTATTCTTGGTTATAGTTATTTATTTATTTTTTTACACTGAGTTTAATTTTTTTGTATTTACAATTATTACTTTAATTTACATATTATTATTAATCATAGGAAAAAAGGAAACTTTAATATTATATAGTAAAGAAATAGTAATAGAAAAAAAATCTTTGATTTCATTTTTTAATTCAAAAGAAATAATTAAAAATGTTGAAATTAAATCCTTGCGATTGGTGTCTGATCAGACAAGCAATGATAGAGGATGGCTAATTACAAAACATAAGGTTAGAATTTTAGAAATTACAGATAAAGAAAACAATATTTATAGGTTTAAACATTCTAGAATTAGAGAAATAAAAAAGAAAATTGAGTCGCAACATCTATCGTTTTTCTAGGCTACTCCCGAGACAAAAGCGAAAAGAACCCTTCGATACATCGAAGGTGTTAAAAAATGATGGAAAAGTTAACACCGATTATACATCCGTAATGGTTCAATTTAAATTCGATAAGTTTCATGTCGTGCATTGAACTAAACGGCTGTTATATCGGCATTATACAAAACAATTTCAGCCTTGTATAATAAATTCAAATGTAAAAATATATTGGAAGAGAAGGTAGTTCTCAAAAAAATAACCTATCTTTCGACTACGATCCAATGGGAGAAAAAGCAACGCTTTTGAAGACCAAGCGGAAGCGCAAGGAAAAGAACAGCAAAGCATGTTTACGATGCAAATGATAACTTGCTTTCTTCGACGTATTATATTTTAGATGCTCAAAGCTTGTTCCGAGAGCGCAGAAAATCGGAAGAAACACGATGACAACTTACGA
>JBEBRN010000135.1:0-4456 GCA_040394775.1 Taishania pollutisoli | reverse complement strand
GAAATCCATCAAGGAAATCCCGCTTTTAAAAAACTTTTATCGGACAGTAGTGATTATTAATATTTGTTATTGCATTTTACAAAATATTTAAAGATCTCAATACATTAAAAAAAGCGAATAACCAGTTATTGATTAATAAAGAATTATTTGGTCACAATGAATCTATTGCTAACATAAGTAGTTGGTGGTGGAATATTGAAGAGAATAAATTAGTATATTCAGATAATCATTATCGTTTATTGGGCTGTGATCCTACCGAAGCTCAGAATAGCGTGACCGACTTCTTAGAATTTGTTCATCCTGATGACAGGCATATTATTACTGATGGAGAGCAAGGAGTAACTAATAAATTAACTACAACAACTGCTTTTTATAGAGTAATACGAAAAGATGGAGAAGTTAGGTACTTTAAATCCATTGGCAAAATAATAACGGACAGTTATGGTAAAGACATTGCAATTGGTATTAATGCTGATATTACAGATGAATATTTCACCAATCAAACACTAAAGGAACGCCTTTTTGATTTAGAACGAACTAACAAAGAGCTTTTGGCTTTTACCCATGTTGCCAGTCATGATTTGCAAGAACCATTACGAAAAATTCAAACGTTTATTTCTAGAATTGACGAAAAAGAAGTCGATACGCTGACTGAAACTGGAAGAAATTACTTTTCTAGAATCAAAGTAGCCGCAAACAGAATGCAAATATTAATCGACGATTTGCTTGCCTTTTCAAGAACCAATAAAGCAGAAGAGTCTTTTGATTCAACCGATTTAAATAGTTTGTTAGAAAATTCAAAACAAGAATTAGCTGAGTTAATTGAGGAAAAACAAGCAACTATAAACGCTTCATTACTTCCAACACTTGATGTAATACCATTTCAGATGCAGCAACTTTTTACCAATCTTATTGGAAATGCATTGAAATACAGTAAACCAGATGTTTTGCCGATTATAACTATAAGTTCAGAAACTACGAGTGGGAAACAGCTAACCAATTCTTCTTTCTCAAGTGATAATAAGTTGTATAAAATCTCCATTGCTGATAATGGGATTGGTTTTGATGAGAAATATGCAGAAGATATTTTTACACTTTTTAATCGTTTGCATAACAAGAATGAATATTCGGGTACTGGTATTGGATTGACTATTTGTAAAAAAAATAGCAGAGAATCACAAAGGCTTTATAACTGCCGAAGGTATTCCTAATGTCGGTTCTAGGTTTAATGTTTTTATTCCCGTAAACTGATTTGTTTTACTCATATACCAACTATTTTTTCCACCATTCTTTAAATCATGTAACTTTTACCAAAAGTCGTGTAAAATTATTGGTTGAATAGTTCTCACCTTTGTTATGTAATAATTCAGTTACAACAAAAAACAAAAATTATGAAAAAGGGAAAAATTTTAATTTTAGCAGTTATAATGTCATTTTCTTTTGTGGGCTGTAACAAATATCCTGATGGTCCAGCAGTAAGTCTTCGAACAAAAACAGAACGTGTAGCTAATAGTTGGAAAGTTGCTCAAGCATTAGAAAATGGAAATGATGTCACATCGGATTACAACCAGTTTGACTTAGACTTATCCAAAAAAGGAGAAGCTAAACTTTCTGCAAATTTTACAGTTTTTGGTGCTGATTACCAATATACAACTAGTGGTTCTTGGAGTTTTGTAAATACCAAAGAAAGTATATCTTTTGATTTTGAGAACGATGATGCTGATGGCGTTTACACTATTCTTAAATTGAAAGAAGATGAAATGTGGTTAAAACGAAACGGTGATAATGTTGAACTACATTTTGTGTCAAGATAATAGAACATATTAACACATAATTATTTTCGGGGAGCTATTAAGTTAGTTCCCCGATTTTTTTATTACAGATAGTATTTAAAAAGGAACCCTTATTCTTTGATTGAGATACTTCCAATTAATCACTCCAAAAAAGTATATATCTTTGTAAAGTTCAACGCTCACAAAAAAAGAATGAATTTTAAAATAAGAAACGCCTTCCTTCTCAGTATAACGCTTTTGTTCTTTGCTTGTAAACAAGGTCAAAATAACGAAGAACAGGTCAACGTAAAAACGGATACTACTATTGATACTAAAGCTAATACTAGTAATGAAGTGCCTTCTAAAAATGAAGACGTAATTTTTGAAGAAAAAGATGTTATCTGTGCGTTTTACAATACCGTTTTAAAAAATCTATATCCAGAGAAAAAACTTAGAACGCAACAAAGCGGTGTTTCAATCAAAGTTTTACCAGATGCACAGGAAGATATTGAAGGTGGAGGAGAATCCAGGAAATACCTAAACATATTGAATGAATCGGGTCTAGTTGTCGGTGTTATTATTTATGACACAGGATATTCAAAGCATCCAGTAACACTTTCGATGGCCTTGTTAAAGGAGGGAAGTTTTGTTGCAAGTCCTTTAATAGATGATGTGGATGGATTGACGATACTCATGACTATTTCAAATAAAAATGGAAAATCCAATGCGGGACCTTACGATTTTAGTTATTTCACTACTCATAAATCTTTTGTGAACCCAAATCCATTACTGATAAAGACTAAATCTACCGTTACCAAGCCCACTTTATCCCAAACAGATATGGATGGAATTTTTAAAAATGCTGCTTTTAAGAACCATACGACGTTATCAGATAAGGATATAGAAAATGCTTTTAAAGGAAATTATAAAATCAATGAGACGGAGTTAAGCAAGTATTGGTCTATTATAAATGGATTGAAAGGAGTTGAGAAATACTATGTCCAAGACAATTTATTTTATTTACATAGTTTATTGAAGTATAAAAAGGATGAACGTTATAAAGAGTTGAAAAACTATTTGACGAATGAATACATAGACCCTACATTTTTTAGAATAGATTTAATGGACTCGAAAAATGGCTATATCGCGTATGAGATTCTTCAAGCGATGGAGTGCACAAAAATGGAGATGTGTTACTGGAATGAATCCAACGGAAATGTATTAATTGGCTACGTGAACAATTGTTGCACACAGTTTTGTGAAGGTGAAATTTCCTTCAAAAGATTTGATAAAAACCGTCATTCCTATCTCCCCGTTGAAACTGAACTAATAATTCCTGAGATAAATGCTGTCATGTCAATTCAACCAGATGGACATATGGATGGGGAAGGATACGATAAAAAGTTTGTCTTACCTAGAAATGGAGAAAATATTAATTACTGCGTAGATTCAAAGTGTGTGGAATTGATTTGGGAAGATGGTGTCTTTCATAAGTTGAGATAGAAATCACGTCTTTCCCAACACATTCTTCACCATAATCCACTTCGAAAGATATTTCACACTTTGCTGTCGGTGAAAATGCAAGATTTCAGATAAGTAATGCGTTTTTCGCCAAGTTTCAATGTCGTTGGCAATTGTATTAATTTCGGCTATAATACGTGGATTGAAAATACTTTTATCAAATTGTTTTTCTAAAATGACACGACCTCTTTCTGCATACATTTCCCATTTTTCTTTGGCTTGATAAACGGAAACAATCGTTGTTTCAAAATCGTCTAATTCAACGACGCTACCGTTCCATTTTGAATCGGAAGCAATTCCTTCGGCACCAATAGGTGTAGTGATGGAAATTCCGCCAAATTGCATTGCTTCTAACAGCTTTCCTTTTAGTCCAGCACCAAATTGAAGCGGCGCTAATAAAATAGCATGTTTCGTGAAAATTTCCTGAATTGCCTCTACACGACCTTTCACGATAAAACCGTCTTTTTCGTTGTGTAATTGTTGTATTTGCTGATTTGGATAAGCGCCATAAATGTAAACTTTCGCCGTTGGAAGATTTTGTCTAATAGTATTCCATATTTTTTTTAAGTGCAAAACCGCTTGACGATTGGGAGCGTGTAGAAAGTTACCAATAAAGAAAAAGTCATCTCTATTTTGAACCGTCGTTAGAGATTCCGCTTTATTATAACACAACGGAAAGTAGCTGATTTTATCTTTTACAAAGGGAAAATGTTCGACTAGAAAATCGTATTCAAATAGTGAAATGATGAATGTCAAATCACATCGAAGAATAGCGGCAATCTCACGTTTACAAGTGACATTGTGAAAATCACTATTTTTTTCTCGCGCTTCTCTTAAAAAATGCAAGTCTTGTGTTTCCAACAAATGTACAGCAGAAGGATGAATTTCGCGAATACGCCAACTGAATTGCTCTTCCGTCATGAAACGGTCGTATAACACAATGTCTGGCATGAACGTTTTTACTTGTTCATCGAAAGAAGCATCGTTCATTTTTATCTTCCAACAATCGTTTACAAAGTCAGAAATATTGGCAGAGAATTCACTTTTTGGAGCCGTTGAAGCATAAATTACCTGAAAGTTGTTCTCTTTGAAAAGTGCCAGCCATTGCATCATTTTCGTTCCGGCAGCAGAAGAATCAGGTTCCGGAAAAACATTTCCAATAA
>JBEBRN010000134.1:0-4457 GCA_040394775.1 Taishania pollutisoli | reverse complement strand
TAATGAGAAGAATGAGAGAGATTACCGATTTTCAATCGGTTTAGTTCAACGGTAAGTATAAGAATAGTAGACGATTGCGGGCTTCATTCCTGTCAAGTTACAAGAAAGTTGAAGCGGACTACAAACCTCGAATTTACTACTGTCTCGGCTATTATTTTTATACATTGTTGGCTGCTGGTTTTCTATTTATTTCAGATTATTCTCTATTATTTGTTACTTCGATTATTTCCCAAACATCTCTATCTATTTCACTCAGAAAACTGTCAAACCTGTCTCTATGTACAGCTACGCAAAGTAAGTCTGTTGGACGCGAAAAACCAACATATGCCATTTTCGTAGATTGTTTAACTCTATTGCCAACAGTTGACAGTATTTGAGTTCCTAAAAACTGGTTTTGTAATCTTTGTGATTCATAAGATTTTGCATTTGCTCCTCTACCGTCTTGGTGAAAATAAGATTCCAAGTATAAAGTCGCACAATGTGTTTGTCCTTTTACTGCGTGAACACTTGTAATTTCAATTTCAAGTCCATCTTCTTTGTAATGGTTTGTTGGCGTTGTAATTTCAGCATTTTCAGCACGAATTTCAGCATTGTCAGCGTTAATGAAATTTGAGCTTAATGAAATTGCTTTGTCAAACATTGCAAGAAAAGTCGGAACGTATTCTTTTATTCCGCCCCAAACTTCGCTTGTTTTTTCTTGAATTATTCCAATTGACCAGTTATAAAGGTTCAAATTTAGTTCGTCATATTTTTTAAGGTCTTTTTCTTTAATGAAATCAATCAACTTTTTCTTTGTGAAAGGTCTATCGTCTTCTGTATTGATGTTTTCTAAACGCAAGATTTTTAGAAAGGCGTTTAAGATATTTTTCCGAATCGGTTCTAATGTTTGTTTTTTTTCGAAATACAACAAATAACTTTTCAAGTTGTCGTAATCCAGTTTAGGTTTCCCTTTATCTTTCTTAAAAGTTTTGTGATAATCTTCTAAACGAAGTTTAGTCGCATCATTCCGACTTACTTCATCTTCTTTCCATTCTGTATTCCAACAAACAACTTTTATTGGTTTTTCTGAATTTACCAAGTTGTTCTCTCTTACGATTTGAGCAAAACAAGGAATGATATTTTCAATGTTTGCATTTTCAAAAACCAAAATATGCGGTTGAATTGCACATTCATTTCTTCCAGCAATATCAAAATTTGCATCACTGTATAAAGCAAATTTTTTTACAACATCAGCAATAGGTTTGCTTAGTCGTTGGCTTCCGTTTAATCGTAAAACATCCGCTCTGTCTTGCCAAACATCTGTTGCTTTTACTGAATTATAAATTGCTTGATTTTTGTCGCCAATTCGTTGAATTATTGAAACGCTATTATCCTCATTATAAAATATTTTTTCCAGCAAGTTGTATTGGTGTGTGTCCATATCTTGCATTTCGTCCACAAACACGAAAGAAAAGCGTTGCTGTAGAATGGTTTTGATATTGGGTAATTCTTTCAAATACAATTCTGCTAAAAAATAAGCATCGTCATAATTCAAAACGCCTGATAGCAAAATTTGCTGTTTAATTGTTTTAAAAGTTTTGTATGTAGCGGTATTTCTTTCACTTTTTAGAATTACTTTTCCGTTCATTCCATTTGTTAAGTTTAAATCAATGTCAAAACGGAAATTCTTAAATAAACTTTCAGGGTCGTGTTGATTATTTAGCCAAGTTTTTGCTGCGAAATTTGGAAGACTATTATATCGTTTCGTTGCAACTTCATTGTAAATTTCGTGGTCAATACGGTTTGGTTTTTTCTTGCATTTATTAACGTAATAAGGAATCGCCAAAAATTCATCAACAAAACTTTGTATTGTTCCAATATAATTTGGATATGAAAATAATCTGGGGCAATACTTTTTAATTTTTTCTTTGATTTCGTCAATAGCTGCGTTTGTATGCGACAAAACCAAAATACCCGAACCGCCAGTAAAAGGAAGTTTGCGTTCTAAAATAAGCAACTTTGCAAGTAAAACCGTTGTTTTCCCGCTCCCTGGTACGGCTTGTAAATCTATTGTGTTGAAATTACGAATAAATATTCTACGTTCATCGTCAAAGGTCTTACCTGAAGGTAAAAGCATCTGTTCAGCATATTGAATTTCTTCATCTGATATGTTAACTACCTGAGGCATATTTAATCGCTTTTACAAGGTAATTAACTGTGTCGGCTTCATCTTCTGAAATTCTAATTGTGCGAAGTTCTTTACTTAAATCTTCATCAATAGCGTTTGAAATGTGATAAGCAATATCCGTTTTTTTCAACCCTTTATTGATTAACTTTTCTGCAAGTGATTTTTCAAAATCGGTTTCCCAATCCGTTCCTGTGTGAATTTCTTTTGCTGCATTTTGTAACAGAGTTATTAAACTTGTGGATTTGAAAAGTGAATATTCCAAAGTCCAACTTGGTGCTGGGAAGTACTTTACATTATTTTCTGACTTAGCGTTGATTTTTGCTATTTCTTGTTGTGTTTCTTGCTGAACATCTTTTTTAATATAATCATACTCGTTTTTTCCATTTGCATTTTTTAATGGTTTGCCGTCATTATCTAATCTTAGTTGTTTTTCGTATTCTCTAATATCAGAATCTGTAATTACCGCAACAGGAATTTTCATATTAGGCTCTGCTTGTCGCAAGTAAATTTTTGCGTAATGGTCAAAACCTGTGTGCCCAATGTTCACAATCGAAACGCCTTTTTCTGTTAGGTTAATTCCTATTGCTTTTGCAAAGCTTGGAATTAGAATTTCTTCTGCCCAACCTTCAACTAAAATCACCCCTTTGGCGAAAAATAAATTCGCTTTTGTGGTGTCCAAAAACTTTTCTAAGAACTTGTAATTGTCTTTGCCTAACTTGGTATATGTTTCGCCCATTGGAAAAGCATTTCCTTTGTTGCAAATAATTAAGTTTTCAAGTTCGAGTTTGGAAGCCAAATTCGGACTGTGCGTTGTTAGAATAAGTTGAATGTCTTTTTGTTTTTGAAATGCTTCTATTACTTGCATTTGTGCTTGTGGGTGCAAATGTGCCTCTAATTCTTCAACCAACCCCAAACGCAAGCCAGTCCAGTTTGATTTGGTTAAGTGAAGTAATTCCGCAGCCATAAATAGACGATTCAAAGTTCCTAAGCCTGGATTGGGTTCGCCTTTCAGAGTTAAAGTAAGTTTTTCAAGAATGCTTTTAATATCGGTTGAAGTTGATTCAAATTCGCTTTCGTTGTTTTCGCTGTAAAAGCTTTTAATGTAGCTGTCAATTTTGTCTTTTATCTGCTTTCCTTCTGTTGCTTTGGGTTGACCTGCATTATCAACGCCTTTGAAATAATTTTCTAATTCCTCTTTTAAGCCCGAAAAGATTTTTACCAAATCATTGTCTTTCTCTTTTCCTTTAAATGCTTCATCGCCTAAAAGAATTTGAGACAAGCGTGAATTGCGTTTGGCAACTAATTCGTTTTCCGCATCACGCAAAGGCTTTAAGTAGGTTGCTCTAAAATAATCTTTCGTTTCTGCTGATAGTAAATATCCTTCTTCGTCAACACCTGCTTTTATATCGGTTGGTATGATTTTATCTGCTTGTCTTTTAACATCGTAATTAAGTTTTAAAAATGGTTTTACATCTGCTCCAGTTCCTGTCCAGCCCAACCATTCAGTAAAGTTTTTTGCTTCTTCGGGTTTTAAATCTTCAAATTTTAATTCAATGCGAAAACGATTTGATTCATTGAAAAAATCCTTATCATCAACTCTAATGTAATCGTAGCTGTGTGTTCTTAAAACTAACTTTATTGCATCGATAATTGCAGTTTTACCCGAATCATTTTCGCCAATAATTACATTCAAACCTTTGGTTAGGTTTAAATCTAAATGCGGTTTTTCAAAGTCTATTTCTTCATTTGTACCGAATTTTCTAAAATTCCAAAGTTTTAAATTTGATAGATACATTTCGTTATTTTCTTATTTATGATTCGTTCGTAATCGGTCTTTACACTTGCAGCCAACGATAGAAGTTTCCGACTGTTTTTAAAGCTTCGCTTTAAAAATGTCGGAAACTGAGTGTTATACGGATTTTTTTATTCTCAAATATATAAAAAAATCTCAAGTTTCAAGCAAAAGAACAACTAGCTTTCTGATTAGCTGTTATTTCATTAAAACAGCCGTCTTAATGATGTAATTGCTGATCGAGTGTAAAAAAGAAAATAGTTATTTCATCTCAACGGAGAATATAAGGAGATAGATAATTTTATCCTTTTATCTTGCTTTTGATCAAAATTCTCTATAATTTAATTTAAAGTGCTTAAGCGATTAGCTTTGAAAGTAAACTTTCAGCAAAATCTTTTTTGCACACTTTAAAATTAAATCGCCTTATTCTTCGTTTCCGATGTTTTTTCTTTTTTAAACGTAGAAATCTATGTTGTTTCTTGAAATTTCGTATAACGT
>JBEBRN010000133.1:0-4464 GCA_040394775.1 Taishania pollutisoli | reverse complement strand
AAATGATTTAAAAGTTTCTTGGTGACACGCGTATCTTCCGCATAAATACACGTCGCTTCTTTCAAAACACGAATAGCGCGAAGTGTAATGTCTTCTAGATTTCCAATCGGTGTCGGTACAAGGATTAATTCAGGCATTTTTATATTCAATTATAAACAATCAACAAGTTTAACGAGTTTCTTTGATTAATTGATAATTTTATCCCATGAATTTGTATTTCCTCGTTAATTAAGAATGAAGTCGTCAAAAAAAATAATTGTTTCTGTCACCAATGACTTGTACACCGATCAGCGCGTCCACAAGATGTGTATGTATATGGTCAAGCAAGGATATGACGTTTTATTAGTAGGAAGATTGCTAGATAACAAAGCACCTTTAAATCGATCGTATGCAACAAAGCGATTTCGTTTACTCTTCAGAAATGGAGCTTTATTTTACGCCAATTACAATCTTCGTCTATTTTTTTACTTGCTTTTTCATCGTGCTGATTTATTAGTTTCCAATGATTTAGATACGTTGTTAGCCAACACACTTATTCATCAACTCAAGAAGACACCAATTATTTATGATTCTCACGAATATTTCACCGAAGTTCCTGAATTAACAAGTAGACCAAGAGTCAAGCGAATTTGGGAACGTATTGAAGCCTATTGTTTTCCGAAGTTAGATAAAATAATTACCGTCAATAGTTCGATTGCTCAGAAGTATGAGGCAAAATATGGCAAGAAGTTACGGATAGTTAGAAATGTTTCGCCGTTGTTTGAATTTGAACACGTTCCGAGTAAGAAAGAACTATCTATTCCAGAAAACAAGACCATTTTGATATTACAAGGAGCCGGAATAAATGTCGATAGAGGTGGAGAAGAATTAGTGGAAGCGATGGCATTTTTACCCGATTGCGTTTTGTTAATTGTCGGAGATGGCGATGTGTTGCATCAACTTAAAAAACGTGTACAAGAATTAAATATTACGGACAACGTTCTGTTTTTCGGTCGGCAACCGTATGAAAAAATGATGCAATACACTTATCATGCAGACATTGGATTAACACTTGATAAGCCGACTAACGACAATTATTTATTTTCACTTCCCAACAAAGTTTTTGACTACATCCACGCAGGAACAGCGATTGTAGCCTCCAATCTTCCTGAGGTGGCGAAAGTAATAGAACACTATAAAGTAGGACTTTTAATACCTTCCCATCATCCCAAAGACATTGCTGACACCATCTTGAAATTAGTGAATCAACCTGAATTATTAGCCGAATTAAAGGAGAATTGCTTCACCGCGAAATTAAAAGAAAACTGGGATAAAGAGGTCGCTCAAATTGAAGATTTTTATCCTAAAAATCAGTAAAAACAAACTATAAAGCGTCCTTTCTAGATTGAATAGGAAGTCGTATTTCCTTACTTTTTGCTATTCAATGTTAAATTTATAATCAATCTAAATAACCAATATGCTTGATTTCAACGATTGTAGTCGTTAAATTTGGCGTATTATTTTCAAAATTATTAGTAACCAATGAGTAAATCAGGTCTTTTCAAAACAGGTGTTGCCAAAAAATATTGGATGGCACTTACAGGTTTGTTCTTGTGTCTCTTTTTAGTAGGACACTTAGTAGGAAATCTTCAGCTATTGAAGGAAGGAGAAGAAGGACGAAGAGCATTTAATGAGTATGCTTATTTCATGTCACACAATCCAGCAATCAAAATTCTTTCGTACTTGACGTACATTTCTATCTTGCTTCACGCAATTGATGGAATAATTATTAAAATTAAAAACAAAAAGGCACGTCCTATTAATTACGCTTATTCTAAACCAGAGAAGAATTCTAGTTTTGCCTCTAGAAACATGGCGTTATTAGGGGTTTTGATTATGATATTCATAGCAGCACACATGCAAAACTTCTGGTATAAGATGAAGATTTCTCAAGCTGACTTTCCATTACATACTTTAGTGAAGCAAGTTGACAATCAAGGGTATGATGAGAGTACAGGTGAGTTAACAACAACGAAACAAGATGTTAATTTAGTATTGTTGACAAATGGATCTTACCAGCCGTTAGATTTAAACGATAAAGAAAATATCGTTCTAAAGAATGGAACAGAGATTTACAGTAAAAAACTAGACACAAAGGTTGCTGAGGGATATAAGGATTTACACTCTTTAACAGCTTCTTTCTTCGGACAAGATAAGACAGTTTACGGCTTTCCTCCGAATGACAAAGCGCCATTTGCCGTTGCTTTTTATGTTTTATGTATGGCAGTTTTAGCTTTCCACTTGTGGCATGGTTTCTCTTCGGCTTTTCAAACATTAGGATTAAGAGTGAAGCAGTACAAGCCGTTGTTAATTACTGTTGGGAAAGTTTTCGCAGTGGTCGTTCCAGGATTATTTGCGATAATTCCAATTTTCCTTTATTTCACAAAATGATTTACTCAGTAAAAAAATAGTTAAGATATGGCAGTTTTAGATTCAAAAGTTCCTGAAGGTTCAATCGAAAGAAAGTGGACGGACTATAAAAATAAAATTAAGTTAGTAAATCCAGCTAACAAGCGTAAGATTGATATTATCGTTGTTGGTACAGGATTAGCTGGTGGTTCAGCCGCAGCAACATTGGCTGAGTTAGGATATAACGTGAAAGCGTTTTGTTTCCAAGACTCTCCAAGAAGAGCACACTCTATTGCAGCGCAAGGAGGTATCAACGCAGCGAAAAATTATCCGGGTGACGGAGACTCTATTTATAGATTGTTTTACGATACGATTAAAGGAGGTGACTACCGTTCAAGAGAAGCAAATACATGGAGATTGGCAGAAGTTTCGGCTAATATCATCGACCAATGTGTGGCTCAAGGTGTTCCTTTTGCACGTGAATACGGAGGTTTATTAGACAATCGTTCTTTTGGTGGAGCACAAGTTTCTCGTACTTTCTATGCCAAAGGTCAAACAGGACAACAGTTATTATTAGGAGCGTATTCCGCTTTGTCTCGCCAAATTGGTAAAGGTAAAGTACAGATGTACACACGTCATGAGATGCAAGATGTGGTTATCGTTGACGGAAAGGCTCGTGGAATTATCACTAGAAACTTAGTAACGGGTGAGCTAGAGCGTTTTTCAGCACACGCTGTTGTGATTGGTTCAGGAGGTTACGGAAATGCTTACTTCCTTTCTACGAATGCTATGGGTTCAAATGCTACAGCAGCATGGAGAATTCACAAGAAAGGCGCTTTTTTCGCAAATCCTTGTTACACACAAATTCACCCAACATGTATTCCTGTTACAGGCGATCATCAATCAAAATTAACATTGATGTCAGAATCACTTCGTAATGATGGACGTATTTGGGTGCCGAAGAAGATGGAAGATGTTTTAGCGATTCGTGAAGGAAAGTTAAAGCCATCTGAAATTGCTCAGGATGATAGAGATTATTATTTAGAAAGAAGATATCCAGCATTTGGAAACTTAGTACCTCGTGACGTAGCTTCACGTGCTGCTAAAGAAAGATGTGACGCTGGTTTTGGTGTGAACGCAACAGGCGAAGCGGTTTACTTAGATTTTGCTTCGGCAATTGAAAGATACGGTAAAGAGCAGGCGGTGGTTCATCAAATTCACAATCCTTCTCCTGAAAAGATTTATGAATTAGGAAAAGGGGTTGTTGAATCTAAATATGGTAACTTATTCCAGATGTACAATAAGATTACAGCGGAAGACCCATATACAACACCTATGAAGATTTATCCAGCAGTTCACTACACAATGGGTGGAATTTGGGTAGATTATAACTTAATGACGACCATTGAAGGATGTTATTGTATTGGAGAGGCGAACTTCTCTGATCACGGTGCAAACCGTCTTGGTGCTTCAGCTTTGATGCAAGGTTTAGCAGATGGTTATTTTGTATTGCCTTACACGATTGCTGATTACTTAGCAAACGAAATTAGAACAGGTACGATTCCTACGGATTCTCCTGAATTTGAGCAAGCAGAGAAAGACTCTAGAGAACGTATGGAGCGCCTAATGAATATCAAAGGAACGAAGACAGTAGATACTTTCCACAAGCGTTTAGGAAAAGTTCTTTGGAACAATGTAGGAATGGGACGTACAGAAGAGCGATTGAAAATTGCTATTGAAGAGATACAAAAAGTACGTAAAGAGTTTTACGAAGACTTAAAGATTCCTGGAACTATTAATGAGTTGAATCCTGAATTAGATAAAGCCTTGAGATTGTCCGACTTCTTAGAGTTAGGAGAATTAATGGCTATGGATGCTTTAAATAGAAAAGAATCATGTGGTGGTCACTTTAGAGAGGAGTCTCAAACAGAAAAAGGGGAAGCATTACGTGATGATGATAATTATGCTTACGTTGCTGCATGGGAGTACAAAGGAGAACCTTCTCAAGCAGAATTGCATAAAGAGGAGTTGACGTTTGAAGCGATTAAGTTAGCACAACGTAATTACGAATAATAA
>JBEBRN010000132.1:0-4482 GCA_040394775.1 Taishania pollutisoli | reverse complement strand
ATCAAAAGCGCATTTCTGCGCTTTTGATCTCTAAAAAACCGCTAATTTATTTCTTTAGCGTTTCTTTTTTATGTGCCTTGCGTTGACTTTGTTTTTGCTTCAGTATTTCTTTTTGTTCGGGAGTTAAAACTTTAGCAATTGCTTGTTTTTGCTCTTTTCTTACCACCTGAAGCTCACTTTTCTTTTGTTCTTCTGAAAGTTGCGTATTATGCATGATTTCAGCTCGTTTTGTTGAAAAGGTAGTCAAAATAGCTTCTACTTTTGGTTTTTGTTCCTCCGTTAATGCTAATTCTACCGTCATTTTTTCGAGTCTACTTTTTACTCTTTCTTCTGGTGACTTATTTCCTTCTTTTTTAGTTGGATGCATTGTTCTAAGTTGTTGATAATAAGCTTTAATTTCCATTTTCTGCTTATCCGTCAATACCTTACTAATATCTTCTCGCTTTTGTTTCCTCAACGCTTTGATATCATTTATTTTCATCTCTTCCTGAATAGACTTATCGGATTTTACAGTAACTATTTTTGTCTTGTAATCTTTGTTGATTTCGTCTAATTTTAGCTTTTGATCAGGCGTTAAATCTGTCACAATCATCGTGATATCTTTTTTAGGTTTACTATCAGTTGATTGTGCATTTAATATAGGTGCAAAACTTAAGAAAATTCCAAAAGCCATTGCGGTCAAACTTACTTTTTTCATATCGCTGTTTTTAAGATTTCAATTGTAATAAACAATTAGTGTACCGTTTTTTAGAAAATACCATTTTTAGCTATTATCTTTGTAATAATTATGAATCAGTATAAAAAAGTAGCGTTTCACACCTTAGGCTGCAAGTTGAATTTCGCAGAGACATCAACGATTGCACGTCTATTTGAAGATGCCGGTTACGGTCGCGTAAGTTTCGAAGATCAACCGGATGTTTTTGTTATTAACACTTGTTCTGTTACAGAGTTTGCAGATAAAAAATGTAAACAGCTAGTAAACAAAGCATTGAGAGTTAATCCAAATGCATTTATTGCTTTAATAGGATGTTATGCCCAATTAAAACCAGAAGATATTGCCCGTATTCACGGAGTTGATTTGGTATTAGGTGCAAATGAAAAATTTGACATTGTTCAATACGTGGAAGATACCGATAAGTCGGGTGAAGCACGCGTAGAAAATAACAGTATAAAAAATGTGAAGGATTTTATTCCTTCCTACTCTTCGAAAGACAGGACCCGTACTTTTTTGAAAATTCAAGATGGGTGCGATTATTTTTGTACGTTTTGTACCATTCCTCTGGCACGTGGAAAAAGCCGAAACGCAAGTATTGAAGCGACTGTTGCTGAAGTGAAAGAAGTGGCAAAAGCCGGAGCGAAGGAAGTGGTACTTGTCGGCGTGAATATTGGTGATTTTGGTCAAGGTGATGAAGAAAATTTCTTTCAACTCATCAAAGAATTGGATAAAGTGGAAGGTATTAGTCGCTTTCGTATTTCATCGATTGAACCGAATTTGTTAAAAGACGAAATTATTGAGTTTTGTTTAACTTCTTCCAACCATTTTGCACCGCATTTTCATATTCCATTACAAGTTGGAAACAATCGCATATTAGAGAAAATGCGTCGTCGATATGATAGAGAACTCTTTGCGAGTCGCGTTGCTCAGATTAAATCATTGTATCCAGATTGCTGTATTGGCGTCGATGTTATCGTTGGTTTTCCTGGTGAAACGGATGACGAATTTGAGGATTCGTATGAATTTATTCGCGACTTGGACATCTCTTATCTTCACGTGTTCACTTATTCAGAAAGAGCCAATACAAGCGCACCTAAATTAGGAGAGAAAGTTCCAATGGAAAAGAGACGGGAGCGAAGTAAACGACTGCATATATTATCTGACAAGAAAAAACGTCAATTCTACGAGCAAAATATTGGTGCTGTAAGAAATGTACTTTTTGAAGAAGAGGAAAATCAAGGTTTTATGCATGGATTCACTGAAAATTACATTAAAGTAAAATCACCGTATAACCCTGCAATGATCAATAAAGTCGTGAATGTTCAATTGGAAACAATCGACCGAGATGGTATTTTTGATGTTACCATATTAGAGACAATTACTTTACAACAATCAATCGAATGAGAGTATATTTAGACAATGCCGCTACGACGCCTATCGCACCCGAAGTAGTGGATGTTATGATTCCTATTTTGAGAAATGAATTTGGTAATCCATCTTCCTCTCATTATTTAGGAAGACAAACTAAAGCCATCTTAGAAAATGCACGAAGAGCCGTTAGTTCTAAACTAAACTGTTTACCGTCGGAAATTATCTTTACTTCTGGAGGAACGGAAGCGGATAATATGACTTTTCATATTGCTATTCAGAAGTTGAATGTGAAACATATTATCACTTCAGAAATTGAACACCACGCAGTTGGACATTCGGTAGAATACTTTAAAGAAACGCATCCTGACATAACGATTTCGTTTGTGAAATTAGATGAAAAAGGAAATGTAGATTTGGTACATTTAGAAGAATTACTTTCAAAATCTATCGATAAAGTATTAGTTTCATTAATGCATGCTAACAATGAGATTTCTACACTGTTAGACTTAAATAAAGTGAGTGAATTAACACGAAAATACGATGCGCTATTTCATTCGGACACAGTTCAAACAATGGGCCACTACCCTTTTGACTTACAAAAATTAGATATTGATTTCATCACGTGTTCAGCACACAAATTTCACGGTCCGAAAGGCATTGGTTTTCTGTATGTAAATAGAAAAATCGGTGTTATTCCATTGATTCACGGTGGCGGTCAAGAACGCGGTTTTAGAGGTGGAACAGAGAATTTATACGGTATTGCTGGTTTAGCAAAAGCGATGGAGTTAGCTTACGAAGATTTAAATGGACATATTCAACACGTTCAAGAATTGAAGTCATTCATGATGAGTGAATTACAAAATAAATTTGATGATCTTTATTTTATTGGAGAAACAAATCCTGAAAAGAGCTTATATACCGTTTTGAATGTCAGTTTTCCTGAAACGCCGAAAGCGAGTATGTTATTATTCACGTTGGACTTAAAAGGGATTTGTGCAAGTGGTGGAAGTGCATGTTCTGCCGGCGCATCGACTGGATCTCATGTTTTACACGGCATTCATACCAATCATAATCGACCGAACGTTCGCTTTTCGTTTTCACGTTATACCACCAAAGAAGAAATCGAATACACTATCGAACAATTAGTAGGTATATTTGAAAAAACATTGGTGTGAATTTAGATGAGCAAGGTAAAGCACATTTTATTTTTATGTTCTTGGTATCCCAAAAAGAACGCTCCTACTCTTGGCAATTTTGTTCAGAAACATGCTGAGGCAGTAGCTTTATTGAATCAAGTTTCGGTTATTGCCATTTTTTCTCATCAGGAGAAAACATATACACTCGAAGAAACGACTGAAAATAAGGTGAACAGTTTCATCGTCTATTATCCTAAAGTTACCTTCCCAATTCCAGGAATAAAACAGCTCATCCAAGCATTTAGAACAAAAAAAGCGTTTAAAATAGCCTATAACGCAGTTATTGAGAAACAAGACAAACCTGATTTTGTTCATTTAAATCTAGTGTTTTCAATAGGAAGATTTGCCTTGTACTTAAAACGAAAATTCAATCTACCGTTTGTCGTTACGGAACATTCAACCGCATATCATATGGGAAGTAATAGACTACCCTATTTTGCGTTAAAGTATTCAGTGAACTGCATGAAACAAGCGGCTATGATTTTACCAGTAAGTAAGGATTTACAACATTCATTGACAAAACTAGGAATTAACGTTCCTATGCGAATTGTTCCCAATGTGGTCAACGAACATATATTTGGAAATTTACCTATTATTCAACCAGAAAAGACCAGATTCATTCACATTTCTACTGCTGTTGACGATCATAAGAATATTTCAGGAATGCTTCGTAGCGTGAAACAATTGAGCGAAATAACCACAGACTTTCATTTTTTAATTGTGAGTGACGGTGATATAAAACCATTCATTGATCTAGCTTATAATCAACTTAAAATTTCCAAGGATTTACTTTCATTTGAAGGAACGAAAACAACGCGAGAAGTTGCTGAAGCGATGAATGAAAGTTCTGCTTTTGTATTGTTTAGTAACTATGAGAATTTACCCTGTGTGATTTTGGAAGCATTAACTGTTGGGAAGCCAATCATTTCAACGGCTGTAAATGGAGTTCCCGAGTGCGTAGATGCTTCTAATGGTGTTTTAATAGAGCCTCGCAACGAAGAGCAATTAACGGACGCCATGTTGGCTTTTATTCGCAAGGAAGTAACATTTGACGCTACTACGATTAAAGAACAAGCACTCAACAACTATAGTTATCAAGCAGTTGGTGAAGCGTTTGATGCAATTTACACCGAAATTCTAGAACAACATGTTTCGTAGAATCGTTGGGACCATATTCAGCAAAGGTCTTACCGCTATCTC
>JBEBRN010000131.1:0-5039 GCA_040394775.1 Taishania pollutisoli | reverse complement strand
AAATATCGATTTTGAACTTTTGTTTTCTTCGACTTAACAGGTCTTTCTTTTATCGTTTTATTTTGGAAAGATAAACAGTCTAATCGCAGAGGACAGATGTCGCAATTTGGCGAAGTGGGAGTACACTGTAAGGCGCCAAACTCCATCATGGCTTGATTGTATAAGCCAGGTTGGTCTTGGATGAGTAATTCCTGAGCAAGCTCTTTGAAGAGCTTTTTCCCTTCCGTTGAATCAATCGGTGTTTCGATATCAAAAACACGACTTAGTACACGATAGACATTTCCATCTACTACGGCAAAAGGCAAATTATAGGCAAATGAAGATATGGCTGCTGCTGTATATTCGCCAATTCCTTTTAAGCTTAATATATCTTCATATTTAGCAGGAAATACACCTTTATAATCATCGCGAATAATTTTGGCGGTGGCATGCAAGTTTCGAGCACGAGAATAATACCCTAGTCCTTGCCATAGTTTAAGAACAACATCTTCTTCGGCATCTGCCAAATCAACAACAGACGGAAAAGTATCGATAAATTTTAGATAATAAGGTAATCCTTGATCGACGCGCGTTTGTTGTAGGATTGTTTCGGAGAGCCATATTTTATACGGGTCATTAATTTCTCGCCAAGGAAGAGGTCGAGAATGAAGTTTAAACCAATCGGTTATTTTTACAGAAATAGTATTCACTAAATACATTTATTTGTTATTTTTTCGGCTGTGCGACTATTAATTAATAAATATATTATTTTTGTATCAAACATCTTGAAAAATTAATCTTTATTTAAAATGACAAAGGCAGATATTATCAATGAAATTGCGGATGCAACTGGAGTAGAGAAGAACGAAGTGTCTAGAACAGTAGAAGCTTTTATGACTTCAGTTAAAAATTCCATGGCAAAAGGAGAAAACGTTTACTTACGTGGATTTGGAAGTTTTATTGTAAAGAAGAGAGCTGAAAAAACAGGTAGAAACATTTCTAAGAACACAACAATTATTATTCCTGCTCACAATATTCCTTCATTCAAACCAGCAAAAGTATTTGTTGATTTAGTGAAGTCAAAAGTTAAAGTAAAATAATTCATAGAATAGTTTGTCTATTTTTTATTTTTTTTTACCTTTGCACTCCTATTCCTATGATAGGAGTTTTTTTTAAGTAAGAATTTAAGAATCTACATATATTATTAACACTAAAAAAATAAGGTTATGCCAAGTGGAAAAAAGAGAAAGAGACATAAGATGGCCACTCACAAGAGAAAGAAGAGATTGAGAAAAAATCGTCATAAGAATAAAAAGAAATAATATTATTTCTATAGCTAGTTAGGGAAAGTTAACTCAATTTAATTGAGTTAACTTTTTATTTATTAAACAGACAAACATATTACGTGAGTTTAGAATTAATCGTAGATTCTCGTTCTAATGGGGTCTGGCTTGCTTTGCTGAATGATGGGAAATTAATTGAACTTCATCAAGAAGAGGGAAGTAACGAATTCAGTGTAGGAGATATTTATCTTGGAAAAGTACACAAAATCGTTACGAATTTAAATGCCGCTTTTGTTGATGTGGGCTATGAGAGAGATGCATTTTTGCATTACCTTGACTTGGGACCTCAATTCATCTCCTTAAATCAATTTGTTAGAAATACACTAAACAAAAAGCAAAAAGTAGCTAATTTACAGTACTTTAAAATAAAAGAAGAAATTAGTAAAGAAGGGAAGATAGGGGACATATTATCCTCTTCTCAACCTATTTTAGTTCAAATAGCCAAAGAACCAATCTCTACTAAAGGACCTCGTTTAAGTGCTGAAATTACTCTTGCCGGACGCTATTTGGTGCTCGTACCATTTACTGAGAAAGTTTCGATTTCCCAAAAAATTAAAGATACAAAAGAACGAGATCGCCTTAAAGGTATTTTACAGGAAATCAGACCAAAGAATTTTGGAGTTATTATACGTACTGTTGCAGAACATAAAAAAGTGGAGGATATCAATCAAGATCTTCAAAACTTATTAGAAAAGTGGGATACGCTTTTTGAAAACCTGACAACAGCTACTCCAAAAAAGCGAGTACTTGGAGAAATGGATAGAACTTCTACCATTCTTAGAGACTTGCTAAATGCCGATTTTTCAAACATTCACGTGAATGATGAGAAACTAGCAGAAGAAATTAAAGAATATGTGAGCAGTATTGCTCCAGGAAGAGAGAAGATCGTTAAAGAATACGACGGTAAACATGAGATCTTTGAAAGATTTGGCATCAATAAGCAGATAAAAACATTATTTGGTAAAAAAGTGCCGTTGCCATCAGGAGGTTACCTAATTGTCGAAGCGACTGAAGCTATGCACGTTGTTGACGTAAATAGTGGAAATAGAAAAGACACAGATAACCAAGAAAGTAACGCATTGGTAACCAATCTTGAAGCTGCTGAAGAGATTTCTAGGTTGTTGCAACTTCGTGATATGGGTGGTATTATTGCCATCGATTTTATCGATATGCATGAAAAAGAAAACAACCGTGAATTACACGACAAGATGAAGGAATTCATGAAATATGATCGTGCAAAACACAATGTGTTGCCTCCTTCTAAGTTTGGTGTGGTAGAAATTACACGTCAACGAGTTAGACCTGAAAGAGATATTATTACCTCCGAAACGTGTCCTTCTTGTAATGGTACGGGTGAAATTCACGCTTCTATTATGTTAACTGACGAAATTGAGACAAACCTCGACTTCTTGATGACAGATAAAAAGGTGACGGACATTCGATTAATGGTACATCCTTATTTGGAAGCATATTTCAAGAAAGGAATGATATCAAAACAATGGAAATGGTTTTTAAAATACAAAAAGTGGATTCCAGTATTAGGTAATAATTCGTATCAACTTTTACAATATGGATTCTTTGATAAAAAGAATGATGAAATCACCTATTGATCCTATTGATTTGTATATGATATTTTAAATTATAAAAAGAGTCGTTTTACGGCTCTTTTTTCTTTTATGTAACTTTTGATACAAATAAACCTATTGAAAGACCTTATTTTTGTACTATAAATTTAAAATTGAAAATATGAATAATATAGATGAATGTATAATCATAGATGTTCGTACACGAGAAGAATTTATGGGTGGACATGTTGCAGATTCTGTAAATATACCATTACAAGAAATTGTTGATCGTGAAGAAGAGCTATTGGCGATGAGTAAACCAATTATCTTTTGCTGTGCAAGCGGAGGCCGAAGTGGACAAGCTGCAGGTTATTTCAAACAAAAAGGAATCGACTGTGAAAATGGTGGTTCATGGTTAGACGTTAATTATCAAATAAATAAATAATGGGTTTTTTATCACAGTTATTCGGATTCGGGCCAAAAGTGGACTTCAAAGATTTAGTTTCAAAAGGGGCTGTTATTATTGATGTAAGAACTCCAGGTGAGTTTTCGTCAGGACATATTAAAAACTCTACCAATATTCCTTTGCAATCAATTCAGGAAAAGTTGTCTAAAGTTAAGAAGGACAAACCTGTTATCTTATGTTGCGCATCAGGCGCTAGGAGTGGAGCAGCTAGTAGAATATTAAAATCAAATGGGTACGAAGCATACAACGGAGGAGGTTGGACTTCATTAAAATCAAAACTTTAACGCTATTGAATAAATAGTTTTTTTTCATAGTTGATGAAAAGACCGTTTCGTTATAAGAGCGGTCTTTTTTTATGAGATAAAATATCAAAGTAAAAGTTGGTCACTGTCAATGTATAACTTAGATTGATTTCAATCTGTTATTGTTTAATTCCGTGTTTCGCTAAATAAACATGGTGGTTATAGACATTGTAGGGCAATAATTTCTTAGAGAAGAACATCGCTACAAAACAGCAAACTAACATTGGTAGAAATAAATTATACCCATTCGGAAGTAAGTTACAGACTAAGATTAATGAAGTTAGCGGTGCATATATCGAAGCAGATAATGTTGCTGCTGCACCAATTAAAGCAAAATTCAACAAGATTAAATCCATCTCAAAGAAGTGATTACAAACCGAAGCAAACATCAATCCTAAAAAGGAACCAGCCACGATACTCGGTGCAAAAACACCGCCGTCACCTCCTGCACCTAACGTAATAGAAGCAGCGAGTGGTTTTAAAACGGCTAATACAAAGAGAATTACAATTGGAATACTTGTAGATGAAACGCTACCTTGAATAACACTTTCAAGTCCTTCGTAACTATCGCCATAAAGGCTAGGGAAAAAGAAAATCATCAATCCGACTGCTACTGCACCAATTGCTACTCGAAAAAAGTCATTCGGAAATTTTGAAAATAACGGTTTCATTCGAGTCACCAAAAAGGTAAAGTAAACTGATAGTGAACCACCCAAAACACTTAGAATCAAAAAGAAGGGAAGTGCGTACCAATTCCAAATTCCTACTTCAAATGAAAGAATAGTGGAATTGTCAAAAAAGTAGGTAAAAGCTCCCGCTATGATTGCCGCAACGGAACAACTAATAACAAGTGTTTTACTTATTTTTCGGGCAATTACTTCCATCGCAAATAACCACCCTGTTAGCGGACTTGTGAATAAAACTGCTATTCCAGCAGCGACACCCGCACAGATTAATTCCCGTTTATAAATATGAGCGGAAAATTCTCTATTGTAAACTTTGTTACCCAAAGCAGCAGTAGCAACGACAGTTGAAACTTCAACCCCCGTTGATCCACCAAAAATAACGGTTAAAAATCCATTTAAATAGTGGGAGGGAACCTTGTAAAAGGGGAGATGTTCTTTTCGATCGTCTAAAGTCTTGTATATTTCGGTAATTCCTTTGTTTTTCTTGTTCTTAAAAAGGTGTTTTCGTAAAAAGTAGATAATCGTAATACCAATACTTGGCAAAATTATATATAGATAATTGGCATGTTCTTTCGTAAATTCAAAGATGTTACTTTCGAAATACTCTGTGAGATGTTTTATGGAAAAGGCTAATAGTGTGCTTAATAGCGCTACAATACTCGAGGTAATGATTAATTTAAAATAACTGTCTATGACTA
>JBEBRN010000130.1:0-5209 GCA_040394775.1 Taishania pollutisoli | reverse complement strand
CCAACTCAATATCAAGGAGAGTAGAAGAGTAGTTGATTTCATTTTTCCCATCATTTATTCTATAAACAGATGTGAAAATAAACAAAAAATTAGAATAACTACTAAACTATCATGAATTCTAGTCGTCCGTTAGTGCTAACAGATATTTATCTATGAATAATTGCTTATCTCTTGACTTATATTGCTGAATATAACGTGGATGTTCTAAAACAACCATTTCTCCGAATAGTTGCGCTTCTTGGTTTATTTTTTGTAAAAATTGGGCATTTTTCTTTCCTAAAATATACACTTTATCGGTATTAACGCCTAATGCTATGTGCTTTTTAAGTGATTCAATCATGAAGTCTTTCACCGATTCATACAGTAATCGATTGTCGTAATAATTAGCATTTAACCAAATATCACTCTTCGTGTTACGCACAATAGCGAGGGGAAAAGGAGAGTTGATGTAAAAATCGCTGTAAAAGTTAGTCGCGCCACCGTATTCCTTGATAACATCATATAAATAAACAGATGAAACCTCATGCGTTCGTGCTGATTTCATAGTAATACCACATGCACTTTCTAATCGTTTAGTATCGGTGAATGGAACGCCTGTTACACCAGCTCCATGGCGACTTGGATTGATACCAATAATAAATTTCCGTTGATTTGAATCGTTGTAAAATTTGTTGTAAAATTGAGCCATTACTTCCATCGTTTCTGGATTGTCTAGGTAAGGATTGAGTACATCGAAGCCTTTCGGCAATTTTCCTTTAAAATCTAAAGTACGATTGAAGTTAATAACGTTGTCTGCAAATGTTTTTTCCATCGGAAGTTGAATTATGAACGTAAATTTAACGTATTTTAGCAGGGAATTACTAACTGATTCACTAATTTTAGGACATATCCTTTAGAAGTCATACAAGATTTAATATATTTTAAATTTAACCTAATTAAAATTAACTAAAACCGTTCATAAAGATGAAACATTCATTTATTAAATATCAAATTTCTGCTTAAGTTTGTAACATGGATAAAAATCAAGTAGAAAATAAAGCTGCTAAACGTATTAAAAATAATACGTCTCCTTCTCTTAGTGAAATTGGAAGAGTAGTTCCACAAGCGACAGACTTAGAATCTGCTGTTCTTGGAGCTATGTTATTGGACAAAAATGCAGTAAATGATACGATTGATATTCTTACAGTTAATAGTTTTTATAGCCCTAAACATCAATATATATATAATGCAATAAGGGAATTATTCGCTAACTCTGAGCCGATTGACTTGTTGACGGTTACGAATAAATTGAAAAAATTAGGAGAGTTAGAATTGGCTGGTGGCGTTGTGTACGTTTCATCTTTAACCAATAGAGTAGCCTCTTCTGCACACGCAGAATATCACGCACGAATTATTTCTCAAAAGCACATTCAACGAGAAATAATTAGAATGTGTAATGAAGTTTTAAAAGATGCCTACGATGAAACAATTGATGTTTTTGATCTTTTAGGAAAAGCTGAAAAAGATTTATTCTCTATCGCAGAGAACAATATGAAACGGAATGTGGACTTGATGCAAAATGTGGTGCGTGAAGCCTTATTAGAAATTGAAGCAGCCTCTAAAAATTCAGATGGAATATCAGGAATTCCGACTGGATTGATAGAATTAGATAAATTGACTTCTGGATGGCAACGTTCCGATATGATTGTTATTGCGGCGAGACCGGCGATGGGAAAGACAGCTTTTGTCTTATCGATGGCCAGAAATGCAGCGGTAGATTACAATCATGGAGTAGCAGTATTCTCATTAGAGATGTCTTCCGTACAATTGGTGAAACGATTAATTTCTGCTGAAACACGTATTCCTGCAGAAAAGTTGAGAAAAGGAAATCTTCGTCCAGATGAAATGATTCAACTGCATGAACGAATTACAAAATTATCCAGTGCTCCTTTATATATTGACGACACTCCTGGATTAGGAATATTTGACTTACGTGCAAAATGTCGCCGTTTAAAAATGCAGTATGATATTCAAATGATTATCATTGACTATTTACAGTTGATGACTGGTAACGGAGGAAAAGGTGGTGGAAATAGAGAGCAAGAAATATCCTCTATCTCCCGATCTATCAAGGAAATTGCCAAAGAATTAAACGTTCCTGTTTTAGCTTTATCTCAGTTAAGTCGTTCGGTAGAACAACGTGGTGGTGATAAACGACCAATTCTTTCAGACTTACGTGAATCGGGTGCTATTGAGCAAGATGCAGATATCGTATCTTTTATCTATCGTCCTGAATATTATGGCTTTACAACAGATGAAAATGGAGAGTCAAACGAGGGAGTTGGAGAAATTATCCTAGCTAAACACCGAAATGGAGCGACAGGAGCCGTTCGACTTCAATTCATTAAAGAATATGCACGTTTTCAAAACCTGAACACTTTTAATGAAGATTTTGAACCAATAGGATCATCGTGTAGTATCTTGTCAAGTAATAAGAACTTTGACAATAATTCACCATCTAGTATGTATACGCTTCAGAGTAAGATGAATGAAGATATTGATTTTGAAGAAAAAGACGATAGTCCGTTTTAAAAGCTAAAGTCATTTATTGAAAAGTACTATGAAAAAATTAGTTTTAATTTTCTTTTTATTATATGGATTTATCGGTCGTTCTACGGAAATATTAATTCCCATGGATGCGACACAAACAAATCACTTGAAAGCCTACGGTCTAGCTTATTGGGCTTTGGAAAGAGATGTTGTTATTGAATGGTTGCTGAATTATAGAGGTGGTTCATTCATGATGCCACATGCAAAGCAAATAGAGGAGGAGTTGATGATTAGAGGTGTTCGATATGAATTGATTACCGATGGTCAAGCTAACAATATTCGCAATCAAATCGCTAATCCAGAAGTAAACCAAGAAATTGTTCAATTAGAAAAACCACCTAAGATTGCCGTTTATACACCAAGTTCTGCCTTGCCTTGGGATGATGCTGTAACGATGGTGTTAGATTATGCGGAGATTCCATACGATAAGATTTACGATTCTGCTATTGTGATGGGTGTCTTACCAAAATACGATTGGTTACACTTACATCACGAGGATTTCACAGGACAATATGGTAAATTCTATGCTCGCTACAAAAGCTATAAATGGTACCAGGATCAAGTAAGAGATGCTGAGAAAGATGCGAAAAAATTAGGTTTTAGTAAGGTTTCTCAATTGAAATTAGCGGTGGCAATGAATATTAAAAACTTCGTGATTGGTGGAGGCTTTCTTTTCACGATGTGTAGTGGAACAGATAGTTTTGATATTGCACTCGCAGCACATAACACCGATATTTGTGAAGAAATGTATGACGGTGATGCCAGTGAACTTGGTTTTCAAAACAAACTTGATTTTTCAAATACGTTTGCCTTTAAAGACTTTACCATAGAGAAAAATCCGTATGTGTATGAATATTCAGACATTGATGGCACGGATTTACATAGACTACCTGAGAACCAAGATAAATTTACTTTGTTTGAGTTCTCCGCTAAATGGGACGTCATACCAACCATGTTAACACAATGTCATACGGACATAATAGATGGTTTTATGGGGCAAACAACTGATTTTAAAAAGCAATTTATCAAACCAGATGTATTAATCTTAGGGGAAAATAACGCTTTAGGAACAGCTAAATATATTCATGGAACTTTAGGTGAAGGAACATGGACTTTTTATGCTGGCCATGATCCAGAAGATTTTCAACATTTAGTAGGAGATCCACCAACAGATTTAAATCTTCATCCTAATTCTCCAGGATATCGATTGATTTTGAATAACATTTTATTTCCTGCTGCTAAAAAGAAGAAAAGGAAAACCTAGAAGAATTTTTAAGCATAAAAAAAAGCCACTTGAAAGTGGCTTTTTTTTTAATTAAGATTTAATAAAATTTTCTGATTCTCTATTTCGACAACTTCGATACTTTTGCTATAATTTAGAATAGCCATCAAGGTCTCATCAGAAGGGTTGAGATTAAACTCCTTTACCGTCGGAGCAACATTTTTTGTAACATCTTCTATCATAGGCGTGATTTTAAATTATAAACGCCTTATTTGATCGAATATTTTAATTGACTTTGTTAAATTTAATTTTTAACATAGATTGTAGCTTTTTTATCATTCCAATTTCTTCTGGAGAGACAAAACTTATCGTAATACCTTTATTGTTTCCACGTGCTGTTCGACCGCTTCTGTGAATATACATTTCTAATTTTTCAGGGACGTTTTCGTGAATGACATAAGAAATATCGTCAATATCTAAACCTCTAGAAGAAATGTCGGTAGTAACCATCACTTTTACTTTGCTAGTACGAAACATACGCATGACTTTTTCTCGATCTCTTTGTTGTAATTCACCGTGCATTAATCCTGCTAGAATACCATTTTCAGTTAGATAAGCATGTAATTCTTCTACTTTATATTGTGTCCGGCAAAAAATAATACCTTTAACCTTAGAATGACTATGAAGAAAATCAAGTATATAATTTTCTTTTTCTTTCTTTGGGCAGAGGTAATATTGATGGAGAATATTTGTATTCAACAAAGTTCCACCTTCAATATGTATTTTTTTACAATCCTTTGAAAGGTATTTCTTGACCATTTGGTTCAAATCATCTGGATAGGTCGCTGAGAACATCCATGTAAATGCCTTTTGATTAGTCACATTTAAGATGGCATCGAGCTCTTGTTTAAAGCCCATGGTGATAATTTCATCTGCTTCGTCGATTACAACCGTATCAATTTGATCTAAGTCGATGATGTTTTTATTGATTAATTCCAATAACCTTCCTGGTGTGGCTACAATAATATGCGTTGGTCGTTTTAAGTTTTCAATTTGTAGATTCAACGGCGCACCACCAATTATTTTTTCTATAAAAATTTTATCAGTGTGTTTGGTGAACTTAAAGATTTGTTTTGCAATTTGCGCACATAACTCACGTGTAGGAGTGATAACTAATACTTGTGCTTTGGTATTTTTCACATCGATAGACTGAATAAGCGGAATGCTATATGCAGCCGTTTTTCCCGTTCCAGTTTGTGCTTGCCCGACAAAGTCCGTTTTAAATTTCAAGAGAATTGGTATCGCTTGCTCTTGAATAGGAGTAGGAACCAAAATATTATTCTCGTTTAATGCTTTTATGATAGAAGGTTGTACACCTAATTTTTCAAACTCATTCAT
>JBEBRN010000129.1:0-5226 GCA_040394775.1 Taishania pollutisoli | reverse complement strand
ATAAATACCGTACTCTTTTTTCCATTCTTTTTCCCATTTTTCATTCAATGGTTTCCAGTAAACCGTATCTTTTAGAAATTTCACATACTTGAAGAGCCTTCGATAATTAACCTCATTAAATGTAGCTTTTTTAATATCATCCATTTCGTCAACTTCTCTTCTAAGATGTTCATAAAAGCTATTAAACGATGTGTCACTTTTAATTACTTTAGCCAATTCATCCACACTTAGTTTTTCAGAAACTGGCTTGTTGGGTATGTTACTACAACTGCTTAACGTTAAGACAAATCCAATTGTGAGGAATAAAAATATTTTCATAAGTTCATTTATTTTTCACGTTTAAATACAAAATTGATTTCTGCGGTTCTTACATTTGGTTGAATTCCATTCACATAATCCTCATTTCCAAAATTAGGATGTACCGTTTCTGTTGTTTCATAAGTGTCTACTAATTCCCATCCATCTTTTCCGAATAAGTTTAAGGATTCATCCGAAATTTCAAATTTGTTCGGATCCATTTTTGATAACTCTTTATCCGCACCTTTAACAGTAACGACTTTATATTCCCACTTGGATGCACAAGAAGAAATACTGAGTCCTAGAATTGCAATAAATACTAATTTTTTCATCATATTAAATTTTAAGTTTTCCTACTCGTATGGCTTTTCGGTATCGCCCCGTTTTTTAAGTGGTTGCTAGACTCCAACTTATTATGACAAATGTAAATAACATGTGTGCGGTGGAACTGCATAGGAAAAATGATAAAGTTGATTTGATTGATTTTAACAAACAATGGCGAAAAATTAAATGAGAAGTTATTCATTCATTCATTCATTAAACTTTTTCCAAAAAAAACTACCCAAATCTGCCATAATCCTGCTATATTTATCTTTTCATCTGAATACCGTATGCAAACATTCATTTCTCAATTATCTCAATTTCTTTTAGCCCAAAGCAAACCCGTTCATGAATGGGTGATTGTCGTTCCATCTCAACGGTCTATTTTATACATTCAAAAGGAGTTATTTGAAAAAGCAGGAAAGTCGATGCTTTCACCTAAAATTATTACCATCAGTCGTTTTTTTGAATCGGTTTCGCCTTTGCAAATTTTAGATAAAACACGGTTGTTATTTCAACTGTATGAAGTGCATCAAAAGGTGTCAACGTTGGACAATAAATCGTTCGACGAATTTTACAATTGGGGCGCAACATTGATGAGTGATTTTGATGAAATTGATCGCTACCAAATTGATGCTAAAAACCTCTTTAAAAATTTACGTGATATCAAGGAAATTGAAAATTGGAGTTTCAATTCTGAAGAGCTGACCGAAGCGCAAATAAAGTTCATTAAATTTTGGGAAGAATTAGGCATCTATTATGCTGAATATCAAAAAAAGTTAGCGGCGAATAATACCAGTTTTATGGGACATGCTGTTCGTGAGATTTCGGAAAATATCGATTTGATTTTTAAACAATATCCGAATGAGAAATTTCTCTTCGCAGGTTTCAATGCGCATTCACCTGTTGAACTAAGTGTGATGAAACAATTGATGGTTTTGGGTAAGGCAGAAGTGTTATTTGATGGCGATGATTATTACATGAAAAATGGACTTCACGAGGCAGGAGCATTTATTCGTAGAAATATAGAAACATTAGGTATTCCGCAAAAATTAATTGAATTTAAAGATAAATTATCCACAAAAGCGTTGTCGGTCAATGTGATTGCTTGTTCACAATTAACGGGTCAAGTGAAAGCAGCAGCGACTATTTTGGATCAAATGTCGGAAGAAGAAATTGGAGAAACATTGCTATTATTAGCCGAAGAAGACTTGCTAGTTCCCTTGTTGAAAAACATTCCATCGAAGGTTGGAAAGGCAAATATTACACTCGGTTTATCTTTGGATAATAGTATTTTGAAAACGTGGATTGAACTTATTTTCCGTATTCAAAAAGGACTTCAAACGAAAAATTCAGCCTATCATAAAGACATTTTTGAAGTCTGTTATCATCCGTTTATAGAAGAAATTTTAGACGAAAAAGAGAAGCAAGGATTGATTGAATTAGAAGCAATATTTAAGAAAAACAACCTCATTTATGCATCCGTTGCTCAATTGACAGCGCCGCCAAAAGTGAAAGAAATTTTAGCGTTAATCTATACGAATTGGTCGAGTAATTGGCTGTTTGGAATTCGTCAAATTCGAGCGATAAATACAGCTATTTATACCCATTTAAAAACCGAGAATGAGTATGAAAAAGCACTTTTAGAAACCTTCGATAAAGGTATCGTAGACTTACAAAATTGTCTGAATGAAGGTATTCCAGAAATGAGTTTGGCAACTTTTAAAAATATTTTTACGCGCCATTATGCGAGTTTAACCATCTCCTATTATGGAAATCCGATTGATGGATTACAGATTATGGGGTTGCTAGAAACGCGTATGCTCGATTTCAAACGGATTATTTGCATCGGTATGAACGAGAAAAATATGCCGCCGAGTAATCAAGTGAATTCGTTAATTCCGATGGATTTGAGACGTTATTTCAAGTTACCAACAGTTCGAGACAAACAAGGAATTTTTGCACATCACTTTTACCGTTTGTTACATGAAGTAGAGCAATTATACATTACCTATTCTACCAACACGCAAGATTTCAATTCTTCCGAAAAGTCGCGGTATGTAATGCAAATGGAGTTGGAATTGGCTAAAATCAATCCGAAAGTTAAATTCAATTATCAAGATTATACGATTGGAAGTTCAGGCGCCATCGTCAGTGATACGGTTATTCCAAAAAATGAATTTAATAAAAGCTTGATAAAAGGCTATTTGCAAAAAGGCGTCTCTGCTTCTGCGTTAGGTAGTTTTTATGCTTGTCCGCTCGATTTTTTCTATAAATATCTATTAAAATTCACCGACGAAATTAAAGTAGAAGAAGACATTGAAGCTTCTACGTTCGGTAGTTTGATTCACGAAACTTTGGAACGACTTTATACACCATTTGCCAATCATACGTTGCAAGAGAAAAAAGATACTTTAAAACGATTCGATCAACAGCATTTGGATACATTCAAAAAGCACGTTGAGTATGAATTAAGTCAAAGTTTTAAAGACTATTTTAAAAGTGCAGATGCTTTTGCAACGGGTAAAAATAGATTGAGTTTTGAGATGGCCAAAAAGTTAACATATGGTTTCTTACGATACGAAGAGAAACATTTACAAGCGATTGAAAGTGTACTTTATGTGGAAGCGTTGGAGCTTAAACTAGAAGCGGAAATTCCGAACATTTCGCTTTGGAGTAGCGATGAAACGATTACTGTTAAACTGAAAGGAATTATTGACCGCATCGATTATCACAATGAAGGCTATCACATTGTAGATTATAAATCTGGAAAAGTAGATTACAAAGCGTTGAAATTGAAAGAAATTTCTGAAGAATCAGTCTATAAAATATGTGTGAAAGATCGAAAATTCTTGCAGTTTTATTTTTATCTCTACTTGTTTTACAAGAATTTCAATACCTATCCACAGTCGATTACATTTGTCTCTTTTGTGAATATCAATGATGTTGAAAGTATTGAAAACGAAGGTGGAAATTTCGAAACATTAGTGGCGCTTTTTCCACTGATTTTCCAACGGATAGTCGATGAAATTTGTGACGAAAATGTACCGTTTGTTCACCCTAAGGACGACTTTTTCAGTTATTGTGAATACTGTTAGATCTTTTGGCTCACAGATAGCACGGATGACACAGATAAAATTAGAGTGGGAATGAGAGAGGAGAGCGAAGAAGTAGCTCACAGATAAAATTAGAGTGGGAATGAGAGAGGAGAGCGAAGAAGTAGCTCACAGATAAAATTAGAGTGAGAATGAGAGAACAGAATGAAGACTGCTCCGCGACCATTGCGCCTTCACTTCGGCTAACTCAGTGCATCGCTTTGCGACATAGCGGTTAAAAAAAATCTGAGTATCGAACTTTGTGGTTAAAAGTTCAACATACCTCTAAAAATTATACCTTTGTTTGCGATGACAGAAATAGGGAAAGTATTAAAATCTACTGGTAAGTGGTATATCGTTGAATTAGAAGACGGTAGAATCATCAATTGCCGTATTCGCGGTAAATTTAAGATGAGTGGATTTAGCACAACCAATCCTGTTGCTGCTGGTGATTTTGTTGATGTCGATACTGAAGAAGACAACGAAGGAAATAGAGTGATTACAAACATTCATGATCGCCAAAACTATATTGTTCGAAAGTCGACTAATTTGAGTAAACAAATGCAGATTTTAGCGGCAAACCTAGACCGCGCTTATTTGCTGATTACGATTCATTCGCCTGTTACTCAGATGGCTTTTATTGACCGTTTTTTAGTTGCTGCAGAGTCGTTTCGAATTCCAACAACACTCTTAATCAATAAAGTCGATACATTTTCCGAAGATCACATGGAACTTGCCGACGCGATTTGTGATTTGTACGAAACAATAGGTTATCCGTGCTATAAAATTTCGGCTTTGGACCAAAAATCAATCGATTTCTTAAAGGCAGAAATTAACGGCAAACAAGTGATGATTTCGGGACACAGTGGAGTTGGGAAAAGTACTTTAATCAATGCTCTGGACAGTCGTTTAAATATCAAAACGGGAGAAATATCCAAAGCACACGCACAAGGTCAACACACCACGACTTTTGCCGAAATGCACAAATTAACTTCTGGCGGATACATCATCGATACACCTGGAATCAGAGGATTTGGCGTGGTGAATTTGGAAAAAGAATACATCGCTCATTATTTTCCTGAGATGCGAGAACTCCTAGGTCAATGTCGTTTTCACAATTGTAAACACATCAACGAACCTCATTGTGCGGTGAAAGATGCCGTCGAAAGTGGAAAGATTAGCGAATCACGCTATCAGACATATATCCAATTGATGGAAGAAGATTCAGAAGATGTGTATCGGAAGAATATCTATGGTTAATGATTAATTTTTAGAACATCAAACTCATTTTTGAATTTTTCTTCCAACCAGCTTGATTTTCATATTGCACAAAATAAACTTTTAAATCTGCTTGATTTTCGTATTTCACGAAGTAGATTTTCTTTTGAGCTTGGTTTTCATACTGGGTAAAAAACCATTTGCCATCGTTTTGCCCAGCTTGATTTTCGTATTTGACTTTGTACACGTTTAAATCGGCCTGATTTTCATATTGTACGACAAATACTTTTACATC
>JBEBRN010000128.1:0-5371 GCA_040394775.1 Taishania pollutisoli | reverse complement strand
TTATGGATGGGAGAGTAAGTCGATGCCTCTTTTAAGAAAATCCCGTTGTTTTACAACGGGATTTTTTTCGTTTAAAGAATTTTGATTTTGAGTAGGAATTATATACATTTATATTGCCTTAACAAATATATTATGATCAAAAAGAGAATAATTTCAATTGTTACTTTTCTAGTAGTTTTCTTTGGCTTTCAGAAAACATTATTCAGCCAATTCACCTATCTTGAGGCTGGCTTAGGATTAAATACATTACCCATATACTCAAACTTTGGATCTACTTATACTAGTTATACAAACATCAGTGTTCGATTGTCGGGTGTCATAAGAGTTAAGCGGTATCTCGGAATTGGTATTGAAGCAAGTATTCCAGTAGTACAAAGTAGTAAATTCAGCTTTAAACAGGGAACATTTTTCAATTTTGAAAGTGCTTATAAGCTTGAGTATAGACCATCAAAATTTGATTACTCCTTTAAAGAATCACCACGAATTTCTGTTTTTGCTCGTTTTTTCTTAGATACCCGTATTAATTCTTATGTAGATGTTAGGGTATCTGTTTTCAAATTCACTGAAAGTTTCGTTTTTTATAGAGATTCAATTCCTCCAATGGGAGAAAAGTATGCGATTAAAAAAGCAGATTTTGATGATGAAATAAAATACATGGAAGTATCACCAGGTTTTTCTGTTGGAATCAAACCTCATATAGGTAAACATTTCTTTTTAAATTTCAATATGGGAGCAAATATTTATATATTCAACAAGACGAGCTTTAAACATAAAGTACCATTTGAATGGGATTCTTATCAGCATGATTATTCGCAAGTCAATTTAAATAGTCAATTAAGTAAAGTGAAAGGTGTTTTTAATATGAATTTAGGGTTTGGCTATTTCTTTTAAATGATTTTTAATTTAGGACTATGAATAAGATTTTACTTCTGATAATAAGTACTTTATTTATCCAATTACCGACTGTCTTTGGTCAATTTAGATATACATTCATCTCTGAACCTGACTCTGCTGCTGTTTATATAAATGGTGAAAAGGTTGGCTATACTCCTTATGTAGCTGAGTATTATTGGAAAAAGACAGCAAAAGACAATAAGATACTCTTTTCTGTTAAAGAAGATGGTTATAATTCTTGGTCAGATTCACTAACGGAGAAACCCTCCACTTTTGATAAATCTGCACGTATTACCTTAGAACCAGATATTCCTTATTATAAGTTTGATTCAGCTTCTGTTTTTATTGCTTTTGATAAAATAATTGCCAATTTTGATAATAATCAACAAATAGGAACCTACTTATACGCTGACGGACATTCTGAGCCTGTTAAGTGGGAAGGAACCGTTAAAACAGGTTCAGAAGCTTTTGATCGTAAATTCTATGATATTGTTATACGTTCAGGGATTCCAACAAGTGCAACATCTGGTGTGTCGTTATTTAATCAACAGAATAAAAGAAAGCAATTACCTCGTTATATTATTGGGGCACAAATTTTAAGCTATAAAGTGAATTTTGTGGATGGAAAAAAATTAAAGGGATTAAATGCTGGGCGAGTTACGTGTTCATTAATAATGGGAATTGAATGGCAAGTCATGGATAAATCAACCGGAAAAATCGTCTTGAAATATTCAAACAAAGGGGTTTCTCACACACGAGTAAATAATGAAATTAGTGCTGATAATTTAACGGCATTTGAAAATTCACTCACTGATTTTTTAAGAAATGGAAAATTAAATGAACTCATTAAAAATGCAGATGATAACCAGTTGATTTTGAAAAATGGACAGATTGATTCTTTACGACAAAATCTGGTTTTATTACCAGTTGAAACACAGAAATTCAATAACTTTGGTGAACTAATCAAGACGACTGCTCCTTCTTGTGTTACCATCATTACGGATGGTGGACATGGTAGTGGAGCAATTATTGACCCAAGAGGATATATTCTTACAGCAAATCATGTCGTAGATGGAACAAATTCGATTATTATCAAAATTGAAAATGGGATTGAATTAACCGCGAAACTGGTTCGTTCTGACTTCGATGCTGATGTCGCTTTACTGAAGATCGAAGGAAATAATTTCAAAGCATTACCTATATCTATAGATGAAGTTAATCTTGGTGAAGAAGCCTATACCATCGGAACACCTGTAGAAATAGAATTAGGACAAAGTATCTCAAAAGGTATGATTAGCGGTAAACGATTAATTGAAAATCAAACATATATCCAATTAGATATGTCGGTAAGTCCAGGAAATAGTGGTGGCCCGTTATTGAATAGTAAAGGAGAAATCATCGGAATTATACAGAAAAAGATGGTAGGTAAGGGGATTGAAGGTGTCGGGTTTGCTATTCCAATTAAGAAAGCTATCCAAGTAATAGGGGTTTCAGTAGCAGAATGATAGTTACATTAATCAATTGTGTTAATCGAAAATTATAAGAACAATACCGTTATCTGAATAATTAAAGAAATTTACTCCTGACTTTTGATAATCTCAATCCACTCATCTACACTCTTCGCATTTTCAATTGAAAAAACACCTGATTGAACACGATTTAATGAAGTTAAGGTCGCTCCAGAATTAAGTTTCTTCCCAAAATCATTGGCGATAGAACGAATGTAAGTTCCTTTTGTGCAATGAATGTGAAAGCTAATTTCAGGGAATTTATCCGTGTTGATTGTGAATGCTTTTATTTCGATTGTATTCGGTTTTAGAATAACTTCTTTTCCCTCTCGAGCACTATCATACGCTCGTTTTCCATCTACTTTCTTTGCAGAAAAAATAGGAGGAAGTTGTTCTTGTTTACCTAAAAAAGATTGAACTATTTCTTGTAACAAATCTTCCGTGATGTGTGCCGTTTCGTATTCAATAACGTCAAATGGTTTTTCTAAATCAAAACAAGGAGTTGTTTTTCCTAGAAGAAATGTTCCCGTATAAATTTTATCATCCATGACAAAGTCCGGAATCTTTTTAGTAGCCTTTCCTGTACAAATAATCAATAAACCTGTAGCTAGTGGATCCAACGTACCAGCATGTCCCACCTTAAAGTTTTTGAGGCCGTATTTCTGTTTTAAATTCCAACGAAGTTTATTGACCACATCGAACGAAGTCCAACGGTAAGGCTTATCTACTAAAAGGATTTCTCCTGCTTGAAAATCTAAACTCATCTTAAACTACTTTCAAGTCAACACCTGCTAAAATTAATAGTAAGATGGCTAATCCAATAATAATTCGGTAGATACCAAAGATTTTAAATCCTCTTTTAGAAACATAATTAATGAATCCTTTTATCGCTAAAAAAGCAACGATGAAAGCAACAATATTTCCAACGACGATTAGATTAATTTGTTCTCCTGTAAAACTATTACCGTCTTTAAAATAATCGAGCATTTTCTTTGCTGTTGCACCAAACATAGTTGGTACGGCTAAGAAGAACGAAAATTCTGCTGCAGCACTTCTTGATAATCGCTGTGACATACCACCAACGATTGAAGCTGCGGAACGAGAAACACCAGGAATCATGGCAATACATTGAAAGAATCCAATTTTTAATGCAGTCAATAAGTTAATTTCTTTCTCATCATCAATTATAGGGTCGTTAAACCATTTGTCCACGAAAAGTAAGATAACTCCACCGATAACTAACGAAACAGCAACCGTTGCTGGGCTTTCTAAAAGATCGTCAATATAATCGCTGAATAATATACCGAAAAAGGCTGCAGGTAAAAAGGCTACAAATAATTTAATGTAAAAGTTAACCGATTGAAAGAAGCGTTTAAAATAGATGACGACTACTGAAAGTATGGCGCCTAGTTGAATAACGATCGTAAATAACTTGGTGAAATCATCTTCTGCTATTCCCATCAATGACGAACCGATAATCATGTGGCCTGTTGAAGAAACAGGTAAAAACTCCGTTAGACCTTCAATGATGGCCAGAATTATTGCGTGTATAAAGTTCATTTATTTCGTGCTAGACTTTTTTTTATTTGGATTTTTCATGATAGCATAACCGATAACAATATAGCCAATAATAATAACAAATGGCGCTAAAGTAATACGTCTAAAACTAAACAATTCGTCTTCTTTGAAAATGTTATGATCTTCTGAACCACCCCCAATCATCAATATGAAACCTAAGATATTGATGGCTAATCCAATGAAAAGTAAGGTGTAATTTTGCTTAGAAAATTTAAATTCCCCTAAAGTATTTTTTGCTATTTTTTTGTCTTTCATAATCGTCATTAATATAAGTCGTCCAATTTCATTTTCATAAATTTATTCAATGCAAACAACGTGAAAATCCACGTCATTATTACACCAAATAGTATCAGTATTCCGAAAACAATTAGAAAAGAGACGAAACTAAAATTCAAGTCAATGTCTAATCCTTTGTCGATGGAATAATATAAGGTCATTAAAAGTGCCATCCCAATTGTTGAAGAAACAATCCCTTGTACTACTGCTTGCCACAAAAATGGTTTACGGATAAACTTTGATCTTGCACCCACTAATTGCATTGTTTTGATGGTGAATCTTTTAGAATATAAGGATAAACGAATAGTGTTGTTAATCATTGCAAAGGCTATAATCAACAGAAAGAACCCAACCAATACGATTAAATACGTGAATTGTTTGAACTGCAAATTGACATTATCTACACTCGCCTTGTCGTAATTGACACTCTCCACTTCTTCAGGGTATTTCTCGATAATCGTTTGCTTTAACTCTTCCATTCCCTTTTTGTTGGCGAATTCCTTTAAAGGTCGGAATGAAATATTTGGTGGAAATAAGTTTTCTCCTTCGAAAATAGCTTCGATTTCTTTCGCGTCTTCAGTTGTTTTACTAAATTCTTCTAATGCTCTACTTGGAGAAACATAAGTTACTTCTCGAAACTCTTTCCATGTTTTAAGCTCTTCTGATATTTGTTTAATGTCCGTTTCATTCAAGTCAATTTTAAAGAAAATATTCGCTTGAAGATCTTCTTTCGCTTGATTTTGAACATTTTCCAAACCAAAAATGCCTCCCAAAACAATACCAATGAGGAATAAGACTAACGAGATACCAACAACAGTTGATACATAGCTCGTTTGCAATCCTCTACGATTATATTTTTCTACTTCTGAACTCATCGCCACGAATTTAAGAATAAATAAAGAGATGAAGTTATTCTTCTTCTAATTCTTTCAATATGGCAGTGACATCTTTTTCTGTCGAAGTCAATACCTCCTTGCAAATTCGAAGTAACTCACCCGCTCTTTTTACCTTAATGGATAATTCATCAACGGTGATAGTTCCTTCCTCAATTTCACTTACAATGGCTTGTAGTTCTTCAAAAGCTTCTGTGTAATTCATCTTTCTGGTTTAAATAG
>JBEBRN010000127.1:0-5550 GCA_040394775.1 Taishania pollutisoli | reverse complement strand
TGATGTTTTCAAGCTTTGTTCAGTCCATCGTTTTATTAACGGACACTGCTTTTTTAAGCCGTTACTCTACTTTAGCGTTTGATGCTAACGGAAATGCAGGATTGATTTACATAACTTTTTTTATGGCCATGTTTGGTATGAGCGATGGTTCTCAAATTCTTATTGCTCGACGTGTCGGTGAACAGCGGTTTTCAGAAATAGGAAGTATTTTTCAATCCAACATCTTTATTTTATTTTGCCTCTCCATCTTTTTCTTTGGTGTGATTCAATTTTTCGGCCCTCTATTTTTGCCTTTGGTCAATAATAATCAGGAATTAGCACAAGCACAAATTGACTTTTTAAGCATTCGTTCCTATGCTTTATTCTTCGCTATCATTACGTTAAGTATACAGTCCTACTTTTTTGCAATTGGCAAAACATCAATTGTATTACTCGGTTCTGGAATTATCGCCATTACCAATATCTTCTTAGATTGGTTCTTAATCTTCGGTAATAGATGGATGGCTCCCAAAGGTCTTGAAGGTGCAGCAATTGCATCGACGCTAGCAGAAGGAGTAGGAATGATCTATCTTATTATTGCCTTAGCTATTCATAAAAAGTATATTTCGTACGCCCTTTTAAAAGAAATCAATATATTTAAAAATGTGAGAAATGCTTTAAGAGTCGGCACTCCACTATTTTTTCAATCCTTTATCGCATTAGGAACATGGGTAGTCTTCTTTACATGGATTGAAAATATGGGAACGTATGAATTAACGATTTCACAGAATATTCGTAGCTTATACTTTCTCGCCTTCATCCCAGTTTATGGATTTGCCTACACCACTAAAACGTATATTTCACAATATATAGGTAATAAACAATTTGAAAGCTTAAAGAAAATTCAATTTCGCATCATTTTACTATCTCTTCTATTTTTATTGGTATTTTTCCATGGAGCTGTACTCTATCCCGAGGTGTTAATTCGATTAATCAATCCAAATGAAGAGTACGTTCAAGCAAGTGCTGAAATACTGCGCTTTATTTTTGCCTCTCTCTTATTATATAGCGTTTCAAGCGTTTTGGTACAAACCATCAACGGCTCTGGTAATACGAAGGTTTCATTTGTCATAGAAGTTTTAGGATGCATACTCTATGCTTTATATGGCTACGTTACTATCAAATTACTTAATTTTGACATCTACTGGGTTTGGTCGATTGAGTATGTTTATTATGGCTTGAATCTAATAATGGCCGTTATTTATATCAAATTTTTTAATTGGAGAAATAAAACGATATGACAAAAAATTTACGCATTGTTTTCATGGGAACGCCTGATTTCGCAACGGGTGTGTTAAAAGAATTAATAGACACTAATCATACGATTGTTGGAATAGTGACCGCACCAGATAAGCCAGCTGGAAGAGGTCAGCAGATTTCGATGAGTGCTGTCAAACAGTATGCTGTGGAAACAGAAATCCCAATTTTACAACCTACAAAACTAAAAGACGACGCTTTTATAGCACAATTACAGCAATTGAATGCAGATCTATTTATTGTCGTAGCTTTTAGAATGTTACCAGAAGTTGTTTGGTCAATGCCTCCAAAAGGAACAATAAATCTTCACGCCTCTCTTCTACCGCAGTATCGAGGAGCAGCACCGATCAATTGGGCAATTGTTAATGGCGAAACAAAAACGGGCGTAACAACATTCTTCATTGAAAAGGAAATCGATACAGGAATGGTACTAGCAAAACAAGAAACGTCAATTTCTGAAGATATGACTGCTGGAGAGTTACACGATATTCTACTAGAGATTGGTGAAAAGTTGATTGTTAAAAGTGTCAAGTTGATTGAGGAGGGAACATTTACGAAAATTCCACAACACGAAATACAATCCGAGGGCCTTAAATCTGCTCCAAAAATATTTAAAAGTGACTGCAGAATTAATTGGGAACAACCGGCTTCATCCGTTCATAACTTTATCAGAGGGTTCTCACCCTATCCAACAGCTTGGACAACCTTTCATTTTGAAAGCAAGAAACATCAGAAAACAGTTAAAATATTCCGAACGAAAAAGACAAATATCACCGTTTCTTCAACTATAAAAGAAATTCAATTATCTAAACAGGAAATTCTAATTCCATGTGATGATTTCTACCTAGAAGTCCTAGAACTACAAGTAGAAGGTAAGAAAAAAATGTCCTCAAAAGAGTTCATTTTAGGCTATCAGAATGAAAAAATTACAATTTTTTGACAATTTTTTCATTCTTTTTTTAAAAATTAACATATAATAAAATATTGTATAAGTAACTGCTAATCAATTAGTTATATTTGGGAGGTGATTTATCACTAGAATACAAGTACGCATAAAGCTAAATAATCTCTCATTTTTTTTTACAAAAAGTTTTGAAAGTTCAGATAATCAGCTATATTTGCTCATAGTAAACAATTGAAAATTATAATAAACTATGAACAAATCTGAATTAGTAGATGCAATTGCACAAGAGTCTGGTTTAACAAAAACAGATTCTAAAAAAGCTTTAGATGGTTTCATCTCAGCTATTGGTGGAGCTTTAAAATCAGGAGATAAAATATCTCTAGTTGGTTTTGGTTCTTTCTCAGTTTCTAAAAGAGCTGCAAGAACTGGTAAAAACCCAAGAACTAAAGAAACAATCCAAATCCCTGCAAAAAACGTTGTTAAGTTTAAAGCAGGTTCAGAATTATCTGGAACAGTAAACTAATTAAAAGTTTATCTTTTGAAAAGAGGTTACCAATTGGTAACCTCTTTTTTGCTTTATACTTTGTTGTATCCCTATAAAACTTTAGAATGCAGCATTCATTTTATGTTTTAATTTAACATATTTTTAAATTTTACATCTAAAATTTAAACTCAATCATCGAATGAGTTTACTAGATAAACGCTATATTTGTGACCATTCTATGATAAATAGAAAAAAGTGGTTATTTATCGGTGTTTATTATCGATATACTTATATTAATTAGTTCGAGTAAATAATACTTTGACAAGTAATAATAATATAGATTCTATGAGAGTTGGAATTCCGATTGAAATATCAAAAAATGAACTTCGGGTTGCTGCAACCCCTACTACGGTAAAAAGATTATTAAAACAAGGTTTTGAAGTCTTCATCCAAGATGGAGCTGGAATAAAAGCCAATTATTCAAACGATGAATTCAAAGCAGCGGGTGCAACGATTGTTCCTTCAGCGAAAGAAATTTATGGTGATTCTGATATTGTACTAAAAGTACTTCCACCAGTTGTGGAGGAAATTAGTATGATGAAAGAAGGATTGGTTTTATTAAGTTACTTGTGGCCAGCACAAAATCAAGATTTACTAGAAAAATTAGCTGCTCAAAAAGTAAATGCCGTTGCAATGGATTCCATTCCTCGTATTTCTAGAGCGCAGAAGATGGATGTTCTTTCTTCTATGGCAAATATCGCTGGATATAGATCGGTAGTAGAAGCATCTTACCATTTTGGACGTTTCTTAAACGGTCAAATTACAGCAGCAGGAAAAGTAAATCCTGCGAAAGTATTGGTTATTGGTGCTGGTGTTGCTGGACTTGCGGCTATTGGAACAGCGAAATCGTTAGGTGCCATTGTAAGAGCATTTGATACGCGTAAAGAAGTAGCGGAGCAAATCGAATCGATGGGTGCAGAATTCTTAACAGTAGAAATTGAAGAAGATGGTGCTACATCCTCTGGATATTCGAAAGTGATGAGTAAAGAATTTATCGAAGCTGAAATGAAATTGTTCTTAGAACAAGCAGCTGAAGTAGATATCATCATCACAACGGCACAAATTCCAGGTAGAGAAGCACCAAAATTAATACTTGATTATCACGTGGCTGCTATGAAGTCTGGTTCTGTCATTGTTGACTTAGCGGCTTCAACTGGTGGAAATTGCGTTGCAACAAAAGACGGAGAAGTTTACACGACTGATAACGGTGTAACTATTATTGGAAAATTAGATCAATTACCAACGCAAGCTTCTCAACTGTATGGAAACAACTTATGTCACCTATTGGATGACATGGGGAAAGCAGAAAACTTTGCTATTAATATGGAAGATGCGGTTGTTTCAAGAGCAATGGTAACACATAATGGTGTTATCAATTGGCCACCAGAACCACTTCCTGTTAGTCCTCAGAAACCAAAACCTGTTGTAGAGGTGGTTACTGAAGAAGAGCAAAGAGCAATAGATGCAAAGAACGTTAAGAAAAAAACGACGACATTATTTATACAATTAGGTGTGATTGGTTTCTTCTTATTATTCTTAGGACAGTATGCACCTGCTGATTTCATGCAACATTTCTCTATTTTCGTTCTAGCCGTTTTTATTGGCTGGCAAGTCATTTGGAATGTTTCACATTCACTTCATACTCCTTTAATGGCAGTAACAAATGCTATCAGTGGAATTATCATTGTCGGTGGTTTATTACAAACAACGAATGATTTTTCGAATCCAATTACAATTGTTGCCTTTTGTGCAATTTTAGTGGCCAGTATTAATATCGTCGGTGGTTTCTTCGTGACGCACCGTATGTTGAAAATGTTTAAAAAATAAGTTAGAATAAAAATATGGAAATAGGAATACAATCAGCAGCTTATTTATTTGCAAGTATCTTGTTTATACTTAGTTTAGGTGGATTATCTTCACAAGAATCTGCAAAAAGAGGCGTACTATTCGGTATCATTGGTATGGCCATCGCTATTTTAGCAACGGTTTTTGGTAATGGTGTCGAAGGACACGTCTATATTATTGTGGCTATCGCTATCGCTTCCGTAATTGGAATTATGGTAGCACGAAAAGTGGAAATGACATCTATGCCGCAATTAGTAGCGATTCTTCACAGTTTTGTAGGTTTAGCAGCAGTTCTTGTTGGATTTGGGTCATATTTAGATCCAAGAACACATCAACTGGCACCCACAGAACAAACGATTCACTTAGTCGAAGTTTTTATCGGTATTTTCATCGGAGCTATCACTTTCACAGGATCGATCGTTGCTTGGGGTAAATTAGATGGTAAAATCAGAAGTAAACCATTGGTGTATACAGGAAGACATCTTGTCAATATCATCTTATTATTCGTGACTATCGGTTTAGGTGTTTTATTCGTTAAAGCGCCAGAAATGAGTGGAATGCTATACTTATATGGCATGACTGCGATTGCTTGTTTCATCGGTGTGATGTTAGTGATGGCAATTGGTGGTGCAGATATGCCAGTCGTTGTTTCGATGTTGAATTCTTATTCTGGATGGGCAGCAGCAGCAGCAGGTTTCATGCTTGGAAACGACTTACTAATTATTACTGGTGCATTAGTTGGTAGTTCTGGAGCCATCCTTTCTATCATCATGTGTGAAGCGATGAATCGTTCTTTCTTATCCGTTATTTTTGGTGGTTTTGGAAGTGCTCCAGTAGCAAGTTCTAATCAAGAAATTGAAGGAGAAGTAACCGCAATCAATCATGAGGAAGTAGCAGAGTTATTAAAAGATGCCAATTCTATCGTGATTGTTCCTGGATATGGAATGGCGGTTGCCAAAGC
>JBEBRN010000126.1:0-5565 GCA_040394775.1 Taishania pollutisoli | reverse complement strand
CAGAGAAAATAAAAATCAAAAACAAATGATAATCAGTGATTTATGTAAATCATGAGAAAAAGTGATGAAGTCAGGGGATGATACTGCTCAAAAAGTTTGGAAAGTAATTGAAGAGATACTCTAAATAAAGCTCCTAAAAAAAGTAAGCCCCCATAATTTGACAGAGTTAAATTCAAGCTCTAGTTGACTGTCAGTTTCTTTAAGCCAATCTTTTTCTGGATTTTCTAAGAATTTAATTAAATGGATGTAGTTGAATAAATGTAATCTACAGAAACTAACTAAGTTCGAGAAGGCCCATTTTCTAGATACTTTCTTATAGATGACAGTCAGTAAAAGATTAACAATGATCGTGCACCAGCTCTGAACCTTTATGCCACCTTTCCTTTTTCCATTTAAACCTCGCATAGCACCTACAACTTCTCGTAAAGAAGAACAATTAGCGAAGCATGAGAATAGCATATTTATCAGATAATCAGAGGTCGTAAACTTCTTGGTATAATAATCTGAATTATGTGTTTTAACTGCGGATTTAATCAAAGAAATCCCGCTTTTAAAAAACTTTTATCGGACAGTAGTGATTTTTAGATAATAATTAGTTAGATTTGGTAAGCTTAACATAGTGCATTATGAAAAAATTACATAGTAATTACCTAATTATTGCAATTTTAGCTTGCTCATTTGGAACTTTTTTATTTGGACAAGAAAAATTGAATTATGAACCATCAATTGACGTATTATTAAAAGGAGAGAAGTATTTAAATGATGGAGAATACAAGCTTGCCTTAGAAGAGATCAATAAAGTCTATGAAGGGGATTCTTTATTCTTTCGTTTTGCGGTTCATATGAAAATGGCAGCGTTGAACCAATTGGAAGAATATAAAAAAGTAACCGAAATTGGAGATAAATATTGGTATTTTAGACATGAATTACCAACAGAGTTCTACTTAAATTATGGAACAGCACTCGATAAATTAGAAGAATACGATAAAGCACAGACAATGTACAAAAGTATCTTGAAGGAATATCCTATGAATTATTCTTTATGGTACAATCTTGGTCTTTCTCAGTATTTAGAAGGTGATGTTAAGGAAGCCTATGCTACATTTCAAAAAACGATTGAAGTCAATCCATTCTATGATCGGGTACATTTAGTCATGGCGCAAATCGCTTTCGCTGAGCAGCAAACATCCAAGGGATTGATGGCGATGGGAATGTATTTAATGCATTCGGCGGCAAATCGTAATAACTTCGCTGAGTTGCGTAAAGGTGACTATATGGCAAGCACAAAATATTGGACAGATGAAGATTTCGCTGGTTCAAATGATTTAGATCTTGGAGGCAACTCCATGTACGCAGGTATTGATCAATTGGTGCACAACTATGTAGCACTTCGTGATAAATATAAAGTTCCTGGTAAATTGAAATTTCCGTTTATTAAACAATTACATCTAATTGCTAACCAATTAAAAGAAGAAGGTGGGGATGAAAATGATTATTGGTATCAAACATATGGGAAGTTTTATGTTGAATTATTGAATAAAAATAAGTTTGAAGGTTTTAGTTATGTCATTTCTGCTTATGTAGAAAATGAAAAAATTAAAGCAACGATTGATAAGAATACAAAGGTGATGAAAGATGCTTACGTATGGGCAACGAATTATCTCACTGAAAATAGTAAAGAAGCTGATTTGACTTTTATTGGATTTGGAAAGACTAAGGTGAACCGAAATACGAAGTATCATTACATTGATTTCTTAGGTGATTTTGATATTAAAAGCGATGGCGAAACAATTGTTGGAGATGTTAGGTTTTATGGTGGTTCTGGACGAATGACAGCGGAAGGAACTTTTAATGAGAACGGATTAAAAGAAGGACTTTGGAAGTACTATAACACCAATGGAAGGTTAAAAGAACAACAAATGATGAAAGATGGAAAAGGAGCAGACACTTCCTTTATCTACCAACCGAATGGCTTGATTAGTCTAAAACTTCCGTTTAAAAATAGTATAATCGATGGAGATGTATTGATATACGAAAATGGTATTTTGTCACGTAAAGTACCCTATAAGAATAATGATATTTCATCAGGGACATTGGTGGAATATTATCCAATTGGATCAGTAGAATCAGAGCACAGCGTTATTGATGGTAAAGGTGATGGGCCCGTAAAGTCTTATTATGATTCAGGGGAACCTTACCGTGTTGCAACAATGAAAGCGGGAAGTCTCCAAGGTGAACGAATTACATATTTTAAATCGGGTAAAGTGAGCTATAAAGAAAATTTCATCAATAATGATAGCGATGGCGAATATGTTAGCTACTTTGAAAATGGTAACCTAGATGCCAAAGGACAATTCAAGGCAGGCATTGCCGTTGGAACTTGGGAATATTATTTTAAAAATGGGAATAAACGTAAGATTCAGAATCTTGATGAGCGTGGAAAGCAAAATGGGCAAGAAATTGAATATACAAAAGCCGGTTGGAAATTGTCGGAACATACCTTCACTAAAGGAGTGATCGATGCGTATAAATATTTCAATGAAAAAGGAGAAATTATCTCACAAGGAGATCGTAAAAAAGGAATACTTGATTATGTGAGTTATTATCCTAACGGAATGAAAAATACAGAAGGTCAAATTAGTAAAGATGGCCGTATTGGTGAATGGAAATACTATGAATATAATGGTTCATTGCGACAAAAGGAAGACTATAAGAATGGTAAATTAGTGGGGACACATAAAGAGATTTATCCGAATGGTGAATTAGAGATAAGTTATGGTTTCAATAAAGATGGTGTCTCTGAAGGATATTACAACAACTATTACAGCAACAACTCTCTTTTCAGTCAAGGCTATTTGAAAGATGGTGAAAGTGATGGTCCTTGGAATACCTACTATAAAAATAAAAGTTTAAAAATTTCTCGATTTTATAGTGGCCAAGATTTGCAAGGATTCCGTACGGAATATGATGTGATGGGAAGACCAACAATCTCGATGTATTATAAAGATGATCTCGGTATGTTTGAGATTTACTATGATACAGCTGGCGTCGCTTTTGATACAATTTTTCAAAATCCAGGGGAACGGATAGATACTTTGCGAAAATGTGCTGAGTGCCCTATTTATATGACTGTTGATGTCTTTAACAATCAGTATCACGGCAATCAAGTTTTCTTATACCCTGACGGAACTATTTTATCTCAAGGAAAAGTATTTAATGGCAGGAAAACAGGACAATGGAAAAAATATCATCCAAATGGAAAACTATCTTCAGAAGGAGAATATGTTAATGGGAATATGAATGGTGTTTGGAAAGTGTATAATGATGCCGGCGTATTAATTCGTATTGCAACTTATTTACACGATGAATTAGATGGACTTTACGAGACTTACGATGACGAAGGTGATATAGATTTTAAAGCAAATTACTCTGAAGGTGAACTTCACGGAGATGTATTCTATTACGTTGGTAAGAAACAAGATCATCAAAGAAAGTATTCTTATGGTTATATCGAAACATATACCTACATGGATGAAAATGGTAAAATGGTGACGAAAGAGATGAAGGATGAAACAGCCCACATCATCACGTACTGGAAGAATGGTAAAAAAGCACGTGAATTCTCGATTAATAAGGGTTGGTTTGAAGGTCCTTACATAAAGTACTATGAAAATGGACAATTAGCAGAAGAGCAGACCTACGACAAGGATCTAAGAGTAGGGCCATCTAAGGTTTATTATCAAAGTGGTCAGCTGAAAGAAGAAGGACAATTTAGTGAAGGAAACGAGGTAGGTATATATACGTCATATTATAAAAATGGCAAAAAGCAGTCAGAGGAGCAGTATGTAATAGGTATTCTTCATGGTAAATCGACTTACTACAATAAAGATGGAAGTGTTGACCGTGTTATTACTTACGTCAATGGAAATGCTATCGCAATAGAGAAGAAATGAGAATAGTAATATTGATTTTTTTCACCTTAACGGTGCTTGTATGTTGGGGACAAAACCCTAGTGATTTGGTGAAGTTGAAAGAACTTTATCCAAAATATGATTATGTCGTGGTAAAAGATCAAACGAACGTAACTATTTCGCATCATAAAGAAAAAGGTGTTGAGATAATTCGAACCATTCAGCGTAAAGTATACTTAATGAGTGATCGAGCTGGATTTTTTAAAGATGATTATATTTTCTCTTCCTACTTTGAAGAATTAAAAAATAAAGAAGTGTATGCTTTGAACAAAATGAAGGGGAAAGATAAGTATGAAAAAGTAAAAGTGCGAGAATTCAACACTAAAGATGCTATTTCTGAAGATGTCTTTTATGATAACGGAACAACGACGTCATTTTCATATGATGGCTTAAGAAAAGAGAGTATTTTGAATCTGGAATATACCCAAGAAATAACAGATCCTCACTTAAGTGTATCTGGTTTTTTTAGTTCGAGCTATCCCCAGCTAAACAAGTCCTTAACAATAACTGTTGAAGATGGAATTGACTTAGATTTGGTCTATTTTAATATGGACTCGACAGATGTGAATTACTCAAAAAAACACAACAGAGGTAAAACAGTGTACCAATGGAAGGTAGATACAGTCGAGATGTACACATCAGAATTATCCAGTCCTGATGTGCGCTATTTTGTTCCTCATATGATTTCTAGAATTAGTAGCTATGTTGATGGAAACGGTAATAAAGTGGCTGTCTTGAAAAATGTAAAGGATTTACATGATTGGTATGTTTCTCTAATTAGTCAAGTGACTTGCAAGAGCAATTTGGATCTCCAAGCGGTTGTCAATGAGATTATTGTACCTGAAGATACTGAATTGGAAAAAGTAAAAAAAGTATTTCAATGGGTACAGGCAAATATCAAATACATAGCTATTGAAGACGGTTTAGGTGGATTTATTCCTCGTGACCCTAGTCTTGTAATGAGTAGGAGATATGGCGACTGTAAAGATATGGCAACGCTTATTGTCCAGTTGTTAGAACTTCAAGGAGTAAAAGCGCATCAGGCATGGATTGGAACAGTAGATCTTCCCTATAAATATGAGGAAATCCCTAGTCCAGTGATTGATAATCACATGATTGCTGCTTATTTTGACAAACAATCAAATCAATACATTTTCCTAGATGCAACGGATGATCAACTTGCTTTTGGATTTCCATCAGATTTTATTCAAGGGAAAGAAGCCCTTATCAACTTGGATAATGGCTACGAGATTGTTACTGTTCCTGTTCTACCAGCAGCCAAAACATTAATGATTGATACTGCGTATGTTTCTATTGATGACGATAAGTTGACAGGAAATGGTAAACTTCTTTTTACAGGATATTATGCGGCAAATTTCAAACACGAACTGAAAAGAGTTAGCACTGAAAAAGGAAAGAAATCAAATGCTGAAAGAATAACTGCTAAGGGAAGTAATAAGTACCAGTTAGATAGTTATGATATCAAAACTAGTGAAAACGCACTTACTTATGACTATAATTTCACATTACCTAACTACATCAATAACACAGAGAATGAAATTTATGTGAATATGAATCTCATTCAACTGCCTGA
>JBEBRN010000125.1:0-5700 GCA_040394775.1 Taishania pollutisoli | reverse complement strand
CCTCTTCTACCATTGCTATTGTATTTGCTATTAAGTTTCTTGCTATTACCGCTTCTGTCAATTATCTGGACCATCATCCAGCGTTTGATTTAAAAGGAGATCATGAAGCCTATTTAAATGATTCATACGTTCTTAACGCTGTATTTTACCAAGAACCAACGACTTATTTTAAATTATTGACAGGTCTAGACGATACCGATATAACGAAAGAAAAGTTCTTATCCCATACAAAACTATGGAACAATCCATATCTAGCCTATAACGACTGTCGAACTGTTATTCGAATTCATAGCTTAGTCGACTTTATTGCTTTTGGCAATGCCTATTTTCATTTACTACTTGTTAATTTACTCACGATCTTTTCTTGCTTACTATTAACAAAGGCTTTCTCCAAGTACATTAAGAAAAAAACATTACTCTTCTTGGTGCTTAGCTTAGGTATTCCAACATTCTTTTTCTACGGAGGCCTTGTGTTAAAAGAACACCTTTTGTTTTTTGGAATGGCTAGTTTTGCTTACGCATTAAGTACCAATAAATTAAAATCAATCTACTTTTGGATAGGGCTGTTTCTTCTTGTAACTGTTAAACAGTATATTTTTGGAATTATTCTATTTTCATATTTTATACATCTAATTTTCAAGCAATTAAAATCAAACACCTCGAAATTAGCCGCATTAATTATAGGTTGTATTATCGTACTTCTTAGCCTCTTTACTCCTGCTGGGACTAAAGCTGTTGTTATTATTTCCAATCAACAATATGCCTTTGACAAAGTTGCTACCGAAGGTATTTACTTACACGATTGGAAGAGTAAAAGTAGAGATTTTTACTATTATCTAAATATAAAGGACACAGCCCTACTAAAGGATTATGATGAAAATAATTTTAAGCTAAGAGAAGATGTAGTTGCTTCCAAACACAGCTTGCCATCAAATGAATTCATAGATAGTGTTCAACTTCACAAAGGAGAGATTTTCATAAATGGAATGATTGTTCCTAAAAATTCAGGGTCATATGTAAAGCCACACTTCATTCATTATGAAAAGATTAGACTGCTAGAAAACATTCCTTCTTCGATATTTTACACGCTATCGCAACCAACCTTTCTTTCGCCTGGAAGTAGTGCAAAATATCCCATAGCATTGGAAACAACACTTCTCTTTATTGTAATTTGTTTATCATTTATTTACACGTTGTTTTATCAACGAAAGATGCTGATTCATCCACTTGTCATCTCATTCATATTTTTTATCTTAGCAACAGCATCTATTGTGGGTGTTACCACGCCGGTAATTGGTGCAATGGTTCGATATAGAGTTCCAACATTTATTGCGATAGTCATTTTATCATTTATATTAATCGATTCGATATGGAAAGAAAAGTCGCCCTCATCACAGGAGCAAGTTCAGGAATAGGAAGAGCAACAGCTCAACTTTTTGCAAAAAACAACTATGATTTAATCTTAACAGCAAGAAGAGAAGAACGGTTAGTTGAATTAAAGGAAGAATTGAAGTTAAGTGGCGTATCTATTTATATATCAGCATTTGACATACGAGATATAAAGGGAACTCAAAAAGCTTTTGACGCCATTCCATTAGATCTCAAAAAAAGACTCTCTATACTCATAAACAATGCTGGTTTAGCAGCTGGAAAAGAAGATTTCAATACTGCTTTGATGAATGATTGGGAGCAAATGATTGATACAAATATCAAAGGCTTGTTATATATCTCAAAACTGGTAACACCTTTATTCATCGAAAAGCAAGACGGTCATATCATTAACATAGCAAGCACGGCTGGAAAAGAAGTCTATGAAAATGGCAATGTATATTGTGCTACAAAACACGCTGTCGATGCATTAAGCAAAGCGATGCGAATGGATTTCTTAAGACACAACATCCAAGTTACCAATGTAGCGCCTGGAGCAGTTGAAACTGAATTCTCTTTAGTACGCTTTAAAGGAAATCAATCAAAAGCTGATAGCGCTTACGACGGTTATCAACCCTTAACAGGTGACGATGTTGCAGAAGTGATACTTTTCGCTGCTAATCGTCCTTCTCATGTATCTATTAATGACATTGTCATCACTCCAAAAGCACAAGGAAGTGCTACTTTATTCCATAAGAAATGAAGAAAATAGTCACTGTAGGAATTCTTTTATTTACGTTAACAGCCTGTTTTAAAGGCATTAAAGTAGATGTTATCGTTCATAATGCTACTATTCACTCTATGAATACGGCAAATGACATCTATCAAGCAATGGCGATAAAAGATGGAAAAATTATTGAATTAGGCCCAGAGCGACAAATACTCAATCGTTATCGTGCTGATCAAGAGATTGACGCACAAGGGAAAAGTGTTTATCCTGGATTCACAGATGCACACACACATCTACTTTTACTCGCTCAAGAACGCTTATCTGCTAATCTCAATGAAGCTAAATCAACTGAACAAACTTTGGTATTTTTGGAAAAATATCAATCTCGTAAAAAACCCAAATTCATCATTGGAAGAGGTTTACAGCTCCCAACTGATGAACAGAAGTCGATTTTAGCAAAACAAATAACGCAGGCATTCCCAAGTACACCTGTCTTTATCATTACAAAAGATGCTCATTCGGCTATTTTGAACCAAAAAGCAATTGAGTATTTAAAACTTCACCCTCCACTTACTGATGCCGCAAAAGGATTTGTTTTTCAAGAAGGAGAATTCACTGGAATTATCAAAGAAAAAGCATTCTTTAATTTATACGAAAAGTTCCCTAAGTTCTCCACCTCAGATTTAGAAAGCCAATTATTTGAAATTCAGGATGAATTATTACAATATGGGATTGTGGCGGTGCACGAAATGGGATGGAGCAATGAGGATTATCGATTTTTCAAAGCATTAGCGAAAAAGAAAGAATGGCAAATTAACATCAGTGCCTATCTCCTACCTTCTGAACAAAATCTAACGCTCTTAAAAGATGGAATTATCAAAAATGAGAAAATACAATTACGTGGATTGAAGTTATTTCTAGATGGAACTTTTGGTTCTCAAACTGCCGCCATCACCTCCACCTACAAAGATGGTAGCTCTGGTCATATAAACTATAGTAGTGATGAATTAGATTCTTTGATTTTGTTTTCTTACAATCACGAATTACAATTAGCCGTTCATACAGCCGGTGACAGAAGCGCTGAATTTTTCTTGAATAGAATTAAAGTATTAAATATTAACGTCAACAATTTGAATTGGCGCATGGAACATTTACAGAAAGTAAATCCAACTCTTTTAAAGTTAATGGGAGAGTTAAATATCCTCGCCTCCGTTCAACCTTTTCACGCTGTTAGCGATATGGAATGGTTGAGAATGACAATACCAACTGTTGGAAACGATTATTATGCTTACAAATCTTTGTTTAAGCTAAATGATATGATAATTATTGGCTCCGACATGCCGATTGAAACTTTTAATCCTTATGAAATTATTTGGGCAGCAACAGCACGTAAAGGATTAGAAAATGATAATAGACCTGGTTTTAATATGAGTGAGGCACTGTCGATAGATGACGTTTTAAAAGGATACACGCTCTTCAACTCAGAAATTGTAGATAACAGTAGTGTTTTAGGAAGTATTGAGAAAGACAAATGGGCAACCTTCTTTATCACGATGTCTCCTATTACAAATGACTTCAATTCTGCCTATAATTACGCCACAAAAACCTTTATAAAAAGTAAAGAGGTCTATTCCGTTGAATAGACCTATTTACAAAACCAAAAAAATATGAACCCAAGTATGTAGTAATTAAGTTAAGAACGTAATCAAAACATAACTCTCACAAATATGTGTATTATATTTTGATCCATTTTTAAACGATGAATATCTACTAGAGGAATTTGAATCAAATGGACATATTAATGAATATTTATTTTGATACAACCGTTTTTTTATCATTAAATTTACTTATTTTTATATCTTTATTAATCTAAAACAATGAATCGCATGAAAGTTGAACGTTTATTTGATATTCCTTATTTTCAATTGGAACAATACCCAAATGAAAAAATGTTTTCATATAAGAAGGAAGGTACATGGCACAGTTTATCAACCAAAGATTTTATAAAAAAAGTAAACCTTGTATCAAAGGGTTTAATTGAATATGGTATTAAGCCGGATGACAAAATAGCAATTGTTTCTCCTAATCGATATGAGTGGAATTGTTTGGACATTGCTATTCAGCAAGTAGGTGCAATTGTGATTCCTATTTACCCTAACATTTCGACGAAAGATTACAGGTATATCTTCAACGATGCAAAAATTAAAATTGCCTTTTTAGGAACAGAAGAGTTATTTGAAAAAATATCTTCTATTCGTACTGAAATCCCTTCATTAGAGGAAGTTTATACGTATGACAAAGTTAATGGAGCTAAATTCTGGGAAGACATTTTTGATGAATCCGACACACATGAAGCAGCATTAAAAGAGCGTAAAGCAGCTGTAAAATATGAGGAAATGGCTACTATTATTTACACCTCTGGAACAACTGGCGATCCAAAAGGAGTGATGCTTTCTCATAAAAACATACTTTCTAACGTTGAGGCTAGTATTCCATTGATACCAGCAGATGAAATGTCAAGAGTTTTAACATTCCTTCCTGTTTGTCACGTGTATGAGAGAATGCTTCATTATTTATACATGAAACTAGGAGCTTCTATCTACTTTGCCGAATCATTAGACACAATTGGTGAGAACATTAAAGAAGTAAAACCACATGTATTTACTGCCGTTCCTCGTTTATTGGAGAAAGTATACGACAAAATTATTGCTAAAGGAAGTGAGTTGACAGGAATAAAACACAAATTATTTTTCTGGGCAGTAGAATTGGCGAAAGATTACAATCCACAAGGAAATAGCTTCATTTACAATATAAAATTAGGTATTGCTCGAAAATTAATTTTCTCCAAATGGATGGAAGCACTTGGAGGTGAAGTAAAAGCTATCGCGTCTGGAAGTGCCGCATTATCTCCTCAACTATGTCGTATTTATTTGGCTGCAGGGATTAATATTCTAGAAGGGTATGGATTGACAGAAACCTCTCCAGTAATATCGGTGAATAATCTTACTGATGGACCTCGCATTGGAACTGTAGGTCGATTATTGAAAGACGTACAAGTTAAAATCGCGGAAGATGGCGAAATATTAGTGAAAGGACCAAACGTGATGTTAGGATATTATGGTAAACCAGATAAGACAGCAGAAGAATTTGATGCAGAAGGTTGGTTCCATACAGGAGATATTGGTGAAATGGTGGAAGGAACGTTCTTGAAAATAACAGATCGTAAAAAAGAAATATTTAAAACATCTGGAGGGAAATACATCATTCCTCAACCAATGGAAAATAAATTTAAAGAATCTCGCTTTATTGAGCAGATAATAGTTATTGGTGAAGGTCAAAAGTTTCCTGCCGCTTTAATTGTACCTTCATTCCCGTTTGTAAAAGAATGGAGTACACGTAAAGAATATGGTCTTGAAAAATTGACAAACGAGGAAATCATTAAAGACGAACGCTTAATCGCACGTATACAAGAAGAAGTGGATGGATTCAATAAATTGTATGGACATTGGGAAACGATTAAACAATTCCGTTTATTACCGAATGAATTCACCATTGAAGGAAACGAATTAACACCTACATTGAAATTCAAGCGAAAAGTGATT
>JBEBRN010000124.1:0-5820 GCA_040394775.1 Taishania pollutisoli | reverse complement strand
TGCGCGACCAAAAATAGAGAAATTCAAGAAAGCTTTTCACGAACGATTGAAATAAAATCAAATCAAATCTGGTCGTCAAGCAAACACCGATGACCAATCCGGCACACGGTATGGCAGCCGCTCAAAACGAGCCGCTTGTGTCTCCTTTCTGGGAAAAAGATGCATCCTATCAGTACTACAAACATGGACCACTGGCACGTGTTGAAGTTGGAAACGAGAAAGTGCAAGGAGTTGATTATGTCTATACCGCTCAAGGTTGGATTAAGGGTGTAAACTCTAACACGCTTCAAGCAGACAGAGACCCAGGAAAAGATGGGGCTTTGACAGGTGCGAATGAATTAGTAGGACGGGATGCCTTCAGCTTCTCGCTCCATTACAACGATAATGACTACAAGCCGATTGCTTCCGCTTCGTCTAGTTTTATTGCTGACCAAACAGGAAGTGATGTGCATAATAATGGTGCGCAACTTTATAATGGAAACATTGGACGTATGGTGACCACCATCACAAAACCCGATACCCGTGAAGTACTAGCACTTGGAAATGCGTATCAATACGACCAATTGAATCGATTGGCACATAGTAAGAGTTTCATCAATGTTGATTTAGGTGCCAACTCTTGGGGCAATACAGGAACGTATGATAACAAATATTTCAACGCCTTTAGCTACGATGCCAATGGCAATATCTTGACGCAAATTCGTCACGATAGTATAGGTACTCGAATCGATTCCTTGCGTTATCAATACGAGAAAAACTACGCTGGAAGATTGTTACGCAACCGTCTTTATACGGTCAATGATAATGTGAGTTCTTCCTTGTACAGCGACGATATCGACGATATGGGTGCGTTTGACAACAATGTGAACACGATCAATTCAGCTAATAATTATTCCTACGATGGTGAAGGAAGGCTGACAAAAGATAAGCAAGAAGAGATTGACACCATTATTTGGAGAGTGGATGGAAAAGTTAAATATATTGGAAGAGAAGGTACTTCTCAAAAAAATAACTTATCTTTCGACTACGATCCGATGGGTCGACGAACGGCAAAGCATGTTTACGATGCGAATGATAACTTGCTTTCTTCGACGTATTATATTTTAGATGCTCAAGGAAACACGATGACAACTTACGAAATGATCATAGATGCTACAAATTCTTCGCTCACTTATTCACAGCGAGAGAAGATGATCTATGGAAGTTCGCGTCTTGGAATGTTGAAAGATTCTGTCAATGTACTCGGTTCAGCATATACAAATACGGATACATCCAACTTTATTCATACGCTTGGAAACAAGCGGTATGAATTCTCGAACCACTTAGGGAATGTATTGACAGTGCTCTCCGACAAGCCGATACCCCACGATGATGGAAACGGCAATGTAGATTATTGGATGGCGGATATTAAAAACTCTCAAGATTACTCACCATTTGGTGTAATGTTAAGTGGTAGAAATTTTGATAGTGATAGTAGTTATCGTTATGGATATCAGGGCTCAGAGAAGGATGGCCAAGTTAAGGGTAAAGGAAACAGCTACACAACTTTCTTTAGACAACTTGACCCACGTCTTGGTAGATGGTTAAGCATTGACCCAAAAGCTAGTTCAACACCTTGGCAATCTCCATATTGCTCTATGAATAATGATCCTATAATTTTTAATGACATATTAGGTGATTCAATAGGGTTAGATAAAAGCTTTACAGATAATGGAACTAAAATGAAAGCAATGGAAGAAATGGTTAATACAAAAGAAGGAAAGAGTTTTTTAGCAGATTATGCTAAAAAGGGACAAACTATTGCAGGAGTAACCTTTAATGAAGATGGTAAATATCATGAGAAAAATATAGACTTAATATTTATAAGCGATGAAGTTAAAGGTAAGTCTGGAGGTGGTAGAACATTTTCAGAAATAAAAGAAGAAGGTGAGAATGGAGTAATAAAAACTGTTGGAATGACTGTAAAAGTTTACCTACATAAAGGTAAAGGTTGGCAAACAGATAATTGGGGATTTAATTCAATTGTTACAATCTTTCACGAGAGTTTTATCCACGTTGCATTAGATACAGAAGATTTTTTAGATGATAATTTCTTAAATAGTTCAAATATGACCAGTGCAGATAAACAAAGAGCAGGTGGTTTAGAAAATCATTATCAGCATAAACATGTAAGAAATGAATATGAAAAAAATAATGGAACAAAAAATGTTCTATGGCCTGACCAAGCTTTTGAAACGTTAAAGTCTATTTCTACGAAATGGAAGCTGGGTTATTCAGATAAAGTAATATGGAAGGCAATGTGGAATTCATCAGGACTTTGATATCATGAAAAGAGTTTGGTTTACATGGTTTTGTTTGCTTTTTTTCTTAATCTCTTGCTCTGAGGGAATTAAGAAAGGTCACATTCAATATATAAAAGGATTTGTTGATGAAAGAATGATAAATTGTACAACAATCAATAAATTGTACAGCTCTGAACAAGAAGTTTATTCCTTTTGTCAAATTTCCATGGATTCGGGGAAAACTAAATCAAATTCTAAATACAAAAGTAAACAAATCACAAGTACCATAAGTGAGCAAAATTGGAAAAAGGGAAAAAGTCATTATTTTGTGTATTTGGATAAATCTGATGTAATACTCGTTATTTATTTTAAAAATATTGATGAGACTGAATTCTATATAGCAAAAGATGAAAAATTTAAAAAATCAATTTGTCAAATAATAGAAGACCCTAATTTTATTTTAAATATATTAAATGAGCCTATTCCGACTATGTATTAACGAGACTGCTACCGCTACTCCCGAGACAAAAGTGAAAAGAACACTTCGATATATTGAAGGTGTTAAAACTAATAAAATGAACACTAGAATAAGAATTTCTTCTGCGAAATCATGTGACTATCGCTACGCCTTTCAAGCGCAAGAAAAGGATGATGAGATTAAGGGAAAAGGAAACTCATATAACTATACTTATCGAATGCACGATACGAGACTAGGAAGATTCTTTGCTGTGGACCCGTTGAGTGCGAAATATCCATGGAATAGCCCGTATGCATTTAGTGAAAATGTAGTGATTAATGCGGTTGAGTTGGAAGGATTAGAGAAAGTGGAAGTGTACAATTGGGCATATAGTTCTGCTACAAAGAAAAATGAAATGACCTATTCACATACTTACACAGACAAAAGTTTAGTTGGTGACTATAATCGTGTAGATGATTATGATGGGCATGGAAATATTGAAAAACAAGTATGGAAAGATAAGCAATGGAAAAACACTTCTGTAATTACAGAAGATGATATTGCCTACGCTTTAAGAAATAATAAACCTAAAATACCAATAAACAGAGAAGTTCATTCGCCTTACGTTAGTGCTTTTGAATATTCAAATCCTATTGCTCAAGAGATGTTTGACGTTGTTGTTCCAGACGCAGTAGGTGTGACTGTAGGAACTGGAGCACATGCCGGACCGGGAGGGACTACGAATGTTGGTTTTGTCTTATTTACAAGTGGACCTAATGCTGGTTTTCATGGGATTCATGTTAAAACGGCTGGTCTTGGTTTAGAGGCAAATTTGAGTTTTAATATTTTTGCAGGGTACTATAATGGTAATAAAAATAATATGAAGAAAGATTTTGGTGGCATAGGATATCAGGTCAGCGGCGACGTTATATTAGGAGGTGGGACATGGACTTCACTAAAAGATGATTATACCCCTGGATGGAGTGGAATTTCTTTAGGGTTGGGACTTTCTGGAGGGTCGTCAGCCGAAGTTACAAAAACGGAGTATTTAGAGAAAAAAACAGATGCAAATGACTAAAATAAATCGTTTGTTGTGGGGATTGGTTCTAATTACAATTACATTTTTTATTGTTAAATCATTGTATATTAAGAATAAAATTTATGAAAATTTAATAAAAGGTACAATTACTGAAATAAAATATGATTCTAAAAGATATCAGAAAGTTCGAGTAAATGGAAAGCTTTACGAAACAACCCTTAGTAATGAAGAATTTAATATAGGGGATTCTTTGTATAAAAGCAAAGATTCTTATTGGATAAAACAATATAGAAATGGTACCTGTATTCGAGAATACAATTGGGGAGGTAGGTAGTATATGCAATTATCTACTCCCGTCGCAACATCTATCATTTTTCTATACTAAAGACTCAGTTCTACTTCTTAATATCAAAAAAACTTATTAACAATACAACAAGCTTATAATCAATACCTTACTATTTTCACCTTTCCCTCTATCTCCCCTAAATACAGGTGTTTAAGTGGGGTTTGAGAATTTCAAAAAAGCATTATTAAAAGAGCTGTATAATTAAAAAGCGATTCACTTATTTAGTCAAAAAAAAGCCCCGAAATTTAAAACTATAAAAAACCTAAAAAGCCGTTTTAAAAGTTTAAAAATGTAGTAAATAGTTTAGTAATCAGACTATTTTAAAAGTATAAAAAGTTATTCATACATAACAAAAAGCAGAACTTTAAACATTGTTTAAAATCCGATTAAATCAACTCATAAAAACTAAATAATACAACCTTAAACAACTCAATAAAAAGCGGATGACAGAACCGCTAAAACAAAGCAAGCTGAACAGGAGCAGGAGCAGAAAGCCAAAGCGAACCACCACAAGGCGCAACGCCCACGAGACGAAAGCGAGAAGCCCCGCAACATCTATCATTTTTCTATGCTAAAGACTCCGTTCTACCGTAGTTTATTGAATTTCATCGCAACATCTATCATTTTTCTATGCTAAAGACTCCGTTCTATCGTAGAATTCTAAAAATCAATAATTTATAAAGATATCTCGTTCAAAAAGTAGGCCAATGTATTTTTTCTTGGCAATAGAAGAGCTTGATTTATCTAGGAATGGAATATGATATAAATACTATTGATAATCAATGTTTACAATGACTATTAAATACTAAAAACCTCTCAACTTCATGGATGATTTTGAGAAATATGAATGGTGTCAAAGCTATTTAGCAGGAGAATAAACAACGGTTTTTGGTATTGAAAGCAATTCTATTTTCACGCGCTCTTTGAATGTTTTGTTTGTAATCGGGAGCTTGTACGTTTGTATACGCTTGAAAAGGAGTTAAGCCTTTTAATGAACCATGAGGACGAATCCTATTATAATCATGAATAAATAATTCTGTAATTGTGATCAGTTCGTTGTATGTTTTTGGTTTGCAAACTCGGAGATATCGTTTATAGATTTTGTTGACCGCTTCAATAGGTGAGTTTGAAAAAGCAATATCCTTCAGTGCAATTAAATGCTTTAGAGGTGGTCGATTATTGTTTTGGAGTAATTCTTTGATAGGTTTAGCTTTGTTTTCAGCACCACCATCAGAAACAATGTTAACGGGACAAATATGATTGGGATGAAATTTGTGAATGGTATCAATTGTTTTTCTAAGTACGTTAACAATGTTTTTGTGGTTATTTTCCAATCCAGCACCATGTCTTCGTACAACTACCCAACTCAGACTGCGATAAGTAAGTGTTTATTTCTTCGAGAATGTCAATCGTGGTGGGACGTCGCATATTTTTCGAGTGAATAAAATGGCAGTAAAAGTTGGGCACCTCGAGGAAGTTCCGAAACGGAGTGAAGGAAATCACCGAAGAGGTCAACTTTTACAAGATTTTAGAATGAATAAAAATCTGGCGACTAGCTTTTTTTGTTTCTTTTTTTAAGCGATGTAAAAAAAGAAAGGCCGATTACTCTCAATCCATTTAAGGTAGTCGGTTGATGAACTTGTCGAAGCGACCAGATTTTATTTTACTATTCGCACTGTCTTCATTTCATTTTGAT
>JBEBRN010000123.1:0-5943 GCA_040394775.1 Taishania pollutisoli | reverse complement strand
GAACACTTATTTCGCTGAAAATCAACCATTTAAGTGACTTTTTAGCGAAGTGTTGTAAATGGATTGGTTCATAAAACTAAACCTTGACTGCAACTTAAGAGTCTACAAAACTCAACGACTATAAAAAAATCACAATATTATTAGTAACTGTAATTCTTTTAGCAGCATTATTTTCTTGTCAAAAAGCAAATAATAAAAGAATATAATGGTGCGTGAAAACGAAGATTGGATCGATGTTGACAAAATTAAATAGCCGACAAAATTGAGTATATTCGTTAAACGAGAAAGCGTTCAATGAGCTGTATCAAAATTTTATTTTTTTAAGAATTATCCCACTATTTGCATTCTTTTTTAATACTTTCATACTCTTCTAAACAATTATGAATAGAATATTAGAGAAATTTAATAATAGTCGCTTTCGAAATTTCATTCGAAAACATGAAAAGTATGTCCCTATTACTTTCTTTATAGGTGGTTTTCTTTTTGACACCATGACACTAGGTCGTATCGACCGAGTTTATGATTTGACAATTTTGTCACTCCATATGACTTTCTTAACTGTCATGATCTATCTCTATAATTTAGCCGGTGACGGTAAATGGAAAGACACGTTTCTGGAACGTTATGAGAAATTTTTACCTTTGGCAATCCAGTTCTCATTTGGTGGACTATCGAGCGCCTTTGTTATCTATTTCTCAAGAAGTGTTTCCTTTACAAAAACCTTTATCTTTTTCATCTTACTTGTTGCCCTCTTGTTAGCGAACGAACTTCTTAAAAGACGAATTTCAAACAAATACCTACAGTTTAGCATCTATTTCTTTATAAGCTTCACTTTTTTCACCTTCATGATTCCTGTTATCTTAAAAGAAATGAATACAACTATATTTCTTCTTTCAGGATTAATAAGTTTAGGAATTACATTTTGTCTAATTACGTTCATTTACTTCAGAAGCCCAAATACCCGTGCAGAAATAAATATTAAAAAATTAATCGGCATCATATTAGCTATTTACACAACTATCAATATATTTTATTTCACGAATATTATCCCACCAGTACCGCTCGCTTTAGATGCAGGATTAGTTGCTCACAATGTTCAAAGAGATGGCAATGACTATGTTGTTTCCTATGAACAAAACGAATGGTATATATTCTGGCGTAGATCCAGAGTTCAATTCATTCAGCAACCTGATGAAAGTGTTTATGTTTTCACTTCTATATTTGCTCCTACCGCAATTAAAAAAGCGATATTCCACCGATGGAAATGGTATAATGAAAATACGCAAGAGTGGGAAATCGCAGATAATATAGGCTATGAAATAACGGGTGGTCGAGATGCAGGCTATAGAGGTTACACCTATAAGGATAATATTAAACCCGGCTTATGGAAAGTGGATGTTATTACTGAAGAAAACTTGGTTCTCGGGGTTATTGATTTTGAAATTATTATGGACACCAATCAGAAACCCCAACAGTTCATTCAAAAGAGATTTTAATGGTAAAGAGTCAAGAGTTCACTTTTACAATCTGAATGAGGATTTTCACAACTGAATCAAATAAGAATAAACTTTCTACGGAAGAGAAAATCTAATGATGCTTTTACTCCATGTTTTTTTAATCAAAATAGTACATTAAGCATACAATCAAACACTTAATTATGGTTATATTTACATGAAATTATATTAACTTTCATGAGACTATTTTTACTTTTCACTGTTTTAGTTTTGCTCTTTAGTTGTAGTAAAAAATACGATAAATATAAAGAAATACCCGATTACATAACAAAAGCAACAGGTATAAACAAAGCATACTATGAGGCTTATGACAATACATTGAAATTATGGAATGTATCGTATGAAGAATTATATATTCCCACAACTAATGGCATTGCACATGTAATTGTAAGTGGTCCTGAAAATGGAGAACCAGTCGTATTATTTCACGGAATGAATGCTAGTTCTACTATGTGGTATCCAAATATTAAGGCACTTTCAAAAAAACACCGTGTGTTTGCAATAGACTTTATATTAGAACCAGGGAAATCTCATTTGTATAATGATATTGAAAGTGAAAAAGAAGTAACCGATTGGTATAAAGAAGTTTTATTTGTTTTGGATTTAGATAGTTTTCATCTAATTGGTGCTTCGAGAGGTGGTTGGTTGGCAGTTCACTTCGCATTAAATAATAAAAAGAAGATAAAAAGCTTAATATTACTAAGTCCTGCTCAAACGTTTAAGTGGATAAACCCAAGTACCGATTTCCTTAAAATTGCTGCTTCGCTACTCTCTTCAAAAGAGAAACAAATAACGCAAACTTTAGAAAGCATGTCTAGCAATGTAGCTAATCTTAGTGATGAATTCATCAAGCAGTATAGAATAGCAATCGAAAAAGGAACTTCGAATAAATTAGTAGCGAAGATGAGACCTTATTCTAAAGCGAAATTAAAATCATTACAAATGCCAATCTTAGTCTTAGTTGGTGATGACGATATGTTTAATAATAAAAAAACCATTGAAATTGCTAATAAGTTACCTAAAGGAAAAGGAGTGATTATTCAAAATGCAGGACATTTTTTATCCGTGGATCAAGCAGCTATAGTGAATGAAAAAATGCTTCAGTTTCTAAAATAATAAATAAGAATGAGAGATACAATGTTAATACTTCACTTCCTTGGTTTAGCTATGGGAGTAGGCACAAGTTTTGCGCACGCATTTTTAGGCAAAACAATATCGAAATTGGAACAGCATGAAGCTGCGGAATTTCGGCTTAAAATTATCGGTTTAAGTCAGATGGGAACCATTGGAACGATACTGTTACTTGTTTCTGGAATTTATCTCATTATTCCATATTGGCCAGCAATAATGTCATTTCCACTCTTGATTTTAAAATTAGTTTTATTCGTAATACTTCTCGTTTTGATTTGGTTAATCAACCAAGGGGCTAAAAAGAATTTTAAAAATCATTCAGAAGGTAAGTTAAAACAAATAGAATTAATGGGCAAAGTCGCTATGTTAATAGGTATTACAATCGTTATTCTTGCAGTCAATATTTTTCATTAATTAATTAAAAATTAAAAATGTCACCTGTTAACGCGGGATATAAAAAATAGCGAGTTCAGTGCTAAAACCAAAGTATATACATATTAATAAACATAAGCTATAAACCGAAAATTAGTGCATTTTAAGTCACTACTCTTCATATACTAAACGGTTCTAGGAAAGTCTATTTCTAGACATTCGTTGAATGAAGGGAAAAATGTACTGAATATTGAGCGATTTTCATTGGGTGTTTATATACTAAAAACCATCGACGGAAAATCACTGAAATTCATAAAGGATTAATGTTAATATTTATCTAGATAATCAATAAATCAGTATATTAGATGAAATATTAAAACTATAAGAATGAACGCATTAAAGATTATAGGTACGATCCTAATACTAATTAGTATAGGTGTCGGATATTTTGGATTCAATAAAGTAGCTGATAATACCAAAGAAATAAATATTTTAGGTTTAGAAATTGAAGCTTCAAATAAGTCTGGAAAACAACAAGGTTATATCTATTTAGGATTGGGAGCTTTGCTTTTTGCTGGTGGAATTTACACAATAACTAAAAAGTAATAACGAACACCTTGGGTGCAACTTTAATTCAAACACTACCATTATGGAAAACAGATCACTATCTAAGTCAATCATATTAAGCTTTTCGATTTTACTTGGACTTTTCTTGTTAGGTTTCTTTATTTTTAAAGGACTAAAAACGTTTAGCGATAAAGACCGAATAGTCACCGTAAAAGGATTGGCAGAAATAAATATGACCGCTACTTCTGCATCTATCGATTTAAACTTTTCGTTTTCAGGTGATGATTTAAAAGAAATAATGAAGCAAACAGATTTCAAGAAAAATGATATTATTGCCTATTTAACAAAAAATGGATATAACAAAAAGGATATTCGGGTAAACAATTTAGGCGTTAACGATCGTCAAAAATATTACGAATACCAATGGAGAAATGGGCAACAAGAGCAGGTGAAAATTGATCGATACACGATTACACAAAGCCTCACGATTCAGTCGAAAGATGTAATGTCCACGGAAGACAAAACCGCTCAAATAGAATTAGATTTAGTGAGTAAGGATTTGACATCAAAAATTACTACTAACTATTCTTTTCCTGAATTAAACTCAATTAAACCACAATTAATTGCTGAAAGTACAAAAAACGCACGTATCGCAGGCGAGCAATTTGCCAATGATTCAAAAGCGATATTGGGTAAGATAAAAACTGCTTCACAAGGACAGATAACGATTGCTGGAAGATATTATTACGACGAAGAAGCAATTGAAGTTCCTTCAGAACCCTACATTCAAAAAGCTAGAGTAGTCAGTACGATTGTTTTTTTCTTAGAATAATATCCTGCGGTTTATAACATAAACTATGAAATTGATTCCACTATTTTCATTCGCTTTTATTTTGTTTAGTTTCACGACATATTCCCAATCGGATATTCATAATCAAGCTATGAATAAATTCGGTAAAGTGGTTAAATTAAAGATGAATAAAATAGTGTACTTCGATGATTCGCTCACTATCAAGCTAACTCATTTTTCGCATAAACGATCATATGCTGGCGGTCCTACAAAAGCAACTGCTTATCTTTCTATTTCAAAAGATACATTGGTCGATGATGTGACAGTTTCTATTCACGGAGTCGAAGGGAAATCAAGAGTGAACGATGGACTTTCAAAAGCCGATCGTTACGACAGTATTGTATGGGGAGAATATGAAATTCAATTGAGGAAATTTGAATATGATAAATCTATCAAAATCTATGTCTTAAGAAATGAGGACAACGAATAAGTTCATATTGAAATCAACTGGTCATTATTCGGTTGAAAATTGACTTCGACTCCATTTTCATTCATTATCTGAAAATTCCTTAAATTTGTCCATGATGGAAAAAATTTCGAATAGAGCTTTAATTAGTCGATTATATAGTTCAGCCGATCAGCGATTGGAATCTACTCATTTTGACACTGAAAACTGGTCGCAATGGTATCAAGCTGTTCAAGATTTGACTGATCCTGAAAAGATGGTGTATGTGATTGTTAAAATGAATCAAACAGTCACAAATGGCGGTTTTACAGAATTTTATGAAGCCTCACTTGGAATATTCGCTCCTGAAATTATTCATGTACTGAATGAAATTAGAGCAGCTAAAACGGCCGAAATTGTCACGAACTCCTTACCTATTGTCAATCCATCGGGACTTTTGGATGAAGCCTACAAAGCATTCGTTTTCAAGCTTCAATTATCAGAACAACAAAAGGCAGCACTTTATTCACTGGATGTTAGATATGATCAACTACATGGACAGGAGAACTTAGAGGATTTACTGGGTGATTATTTACAAGAGTTGATTAAATAGAATTGAAAAATCAGTTCATCACAAGCGCATGACAACACACTAAATAATACTAATTATGAATCAATTAAACACACTAGAATTAACGCTTTTAAATGGTTTAGTGGAAAAATATCCATCCTTAAAATCACACATTGATTCTTTAAAAGTTTCTCACAGAAAAAGTACAGGTACTGGACTTATTGTGAGTTTCGAATATGTCAATTCAGAAATTGGGAACGAAGATATTAATGCATTGTTTAGCAACGAAGAAAATATTCAGATTAAAAAATTAAAAAGAGGCTTAAGTTATGTCATCGACATCACAGCCGGACGAATAGAATATCTCGAGTTTTCAACGTATGATGAAAAATGGGATGGTGAATTTGGTGAATACAAGATTGTGGAGAAAATGGAGCATTAATTTCATCTATTGCTATTTCAGAGAGTCAAAATAGGCTCTATATGAATAATAGTGGTTAAGTATAAATTCCCCATTTTTGCAGTATGGAAAATAGTGCTTTAATTTTTGAAA
>JBEBRN010000122.1:0-6039 GCA_040394775.1 Taishania pollutisoli | reverse complement strand
CGTGTTGAATAGCTCAAACTAATTAATCCTCTATGTTGAGGAACTAAGACTTGTTCTTGCAATTTTCCTCCATATTCGGATTGAATGTTCAAGTATTTATACGCCAATCGAACAGAGAAATTTTTAGCAGGTTCCATTTCAAATTCTACTTGTAAAGCGTGAGAAAATGACTTTCCTTCTAAGTTTCGAAATACTACCTCGTTAAACGAAATGTCTCTATCGACTACTAACTGACGTTCAAAGTAGGTGTAATAATAATCTACAACGACGGAAGAACTTCGATTGAATAACTTGAATCGCTGAACGAATGAAACACCTCCATTCCATGATACTTCCGGCTTGAATTGTTGGTTTGCTAGCCAATTTCTAGACGAAGCTAAGAGTGAAAGGTTGTCCACAATATAGTTCGGTGTTCTCCAACCTCTTCCCGCTGTGAAGCGAAAATCAGTATTTTCTGTCACGATTACCTTACCGTGAACTCTAGGTGATAAAATACCTTTCAATTGAGTATGATAATCGTAACGCACACCTGCAACACCGATGAAACGCGTTCCTGTATAAGTGTATTCTATAAATGCACCTGGAACAACATCTACACGAGAATTGTCAAACGGTGTACTTCTTTGAACCAATTGTTGGTTCAAATCATCATAAACAAAACTGATTCCTGCTCGGTACTTATGATTTGTAGTACCTAAGATATCATCGTAGATTACGTTTCCATATAAACGATTCTGAAATCCTTGAAAATTAGCTTGAGGAAGGCGGAACTGCATATCGTTGTACTTATAGTTTAAGATGACACCTAAACTGCGATATACTTTCTTAAATAGAAAGCCAGATTTGGTAGAGAATTCTATTCCCGACTGATTTAATACAGCACCATATTTTGTATCAAAATCACGTTCAAATGTATGTAGCTGTCCCGAATTTTTATTTTCTTGATAACCGCGAGCAGTGAATTTGAATTCAAATCTTTCACCCGAATATTCCCATTGATTCATTGCGGAAAATAAGCGTCCAATCGGCATATCTCGGAAACCATCTTTATTCTGATCCATTTCCAAGAAGTTCTCCGAATAATGGGCAAAAATACCCGTCGTCCATTTTTTCTTCTTTCCAACTTCTAAACCTGATTGCACATTTGCTTCGAATCTTCCAAAAATACTTCCGTAAAGATCGACCGATAATGCAGGTAAGTCATGTCCGTTAATAAACTCCACATTGATTAAACCAGCCATCGATTCATAGCCGTTGACAACCGTTCCAACACCTTTCGTAATCTGTATCGAATTCACCCACGTTCCAGGAATAGAATTTAAGCCCATTGGCATTTCTAAACCTCGCAATGCCGGAATATTTTCAAATTGAATTTGGGTATATTGACCGTCCAATCCTAATAATTGGATTTTCTTAGCGCCTGTCACAGCATCTGTCATATTAACATCGACAGAAGCATTTGTTTCAAACGATTCTGAAAGATTACAACACGCTGCTTTCCGAAGTTCACCACGACCAATTTCTTCGACTTGCAAAGGGTTAATTCTAGAGATTCCATGTGATTTCTTCCTTGCTGTGATAACCACATCACCCAAAACATTTTCTGGATAAAGGATGATTTCATAACCCGAAAAACGATCTTCTTTAGTCAAAATCAAAGTATCTGACACGTAACCGATATATGAAAAAACAAGGGTGTCAGGCGTATTCTTCGATACAACATATTTGAAATTTCCATGTTCATCAGTAAAAAAAGCATTCTTACCTAAAGCATTAATTTGAACATACGGAATCGGTTTTTTTTGTTGATTGGTTTCAAGCCCCAAAACAACACCTTTCACTTGTGCATTTAGCGTAAATACACAAATGAATGATAAATAAAATAAATATTTCATGATTGGTAATAAAACGTAATTAATAGAATAATTCTAAAAATGACATTTAATCACAGGCGCCAAACACGTAAAAATTGCAGATAGGATAATCCTCCATCTAAATAAGGCGGATCGTTTAAGTAAGAGTATACTTTTTTATTGCTATATTCTGTAGTAGAGAAATTTCCAAAAATAGAAAATAACCATTTTACAGGTAAGACTAATATGGAAGTATAGTGAATATCTTGTTGTGACTCATATATGTAGTCGCTTTGGACTTTATACGATTTAACTTCATCCTTACAACAATCATCTTTAGCTACCGAAGTCTTCTCATTACAACAGTCTTTCGCTTCTTCCTTATGATCTTTGCATTCGTGATTGGAAGGGATGAGTATAGATGTGAAAGCACCTTCAGAAGAACAGATATGTTTATACGTAGTTATCCCAATAGTAGCTGTTAAAAAGATACCAATTAAGAATAAAGCCGCTATTTTTCTGTATGTTTTCACTTAAAATTATACTGTTTAGTCTATCAAATATCGTAAAAAATAGAACACAGATACTTTATTTAACATTATTTTCGACAAAATCTTTTGCAGGAGCTCCAAAGGTATCGTTCGTCCAAAGTGACTTATTACCTTTACTATCAGTATAAATAAATGTTGGGAAAGAATTGATTTTCAACCGATTCAATTCATCTAAATCTTCTAATAATGCCAAGTTGAACTTTCCATCTATTGGTTCAACATATTGTTCCATATTCGTTGAATCAGAAGAACATTCTAAGAAATTGATCGTCAAATTTGGATTACGTTCTTTTAATACCTTCAGCATTTCTATGCTTCCATGGCAAAATTGACACCCAGGAATGGCCACAACAGTCAACGAATTCTTTTCGATTTGTGGATTATTAGTGGTTACGGTTATTTTATTATTAGAGAAATCACCTTGATAAATAAGGTGAAAGCCAAAGTCCAAGCCAATAATTGTAAAGAATAGAACTGAACCAATTAACACACCATATTTTTTACTGTATTTAATGGTAAAATATAGCGTAAACAGTCCAAATATTAAACATAACATGTATGGAAAAGCCTTAGACATAGTCCACGAAAAGTGGTTGTCAAATAACCATTGTCCGATAGTATCGTGAAAAACTACCGACAAGCCAGATGCAATTACGCTTAAAATGATGTATACCATATTTAGAAGACTTTATTCAATTAATGAGCACTCTACTTTTGGAGAGCCACTTAAATTTTGATTCTTTTTACACGCTTCTTCTGCTTCACTTTTAGAAGAGGAGCTTTCTACGCTAGACTGTTTACTCGAAATACTACCTAAAGTTGAAGTACATTCACAGGTGTAGTTTTTTTTACACGCCACCACCATAAAGCATAGAAATAAAAAAATAACTACTTTTCTAATAATCATACAATGCACATTCGATTTCAGAATATTCGGTATCTCTAGCCAGCTTTTCACAGCGTTTTTTTCCATCTTTTCGTGTGGTACTGACGATTGTTTCTTTATATTTATACGTCGAAGTGACGTCATCAACAGTAACTACAGCAGTACACCAGCAAGCAAACTCTCTTTTACATGAGATTAATAAAAAGGTAAAAAAAACCGCTAATATGATGCGTCTAAAGATCATTTAAGAGTGCAAGTAACTTCCGCCTTTACGTTAGAATAACCTTGACCCTCACATGTAGACTTCGCGTCTTTTTTGGTTCCATTTACTGTGTTAGAATAGTTGATATCAGTTGCTGGATCTTCGATAAAGCTTTTCCCAGTACATTCACATGTATAATCTTTTGCGCAAGAAGTTAACGCCAATGCTACTAATGCACCAAATACTATTTTTTTCATAGACTCTATTTTTATTACAAATATAATTATTTCATTCATTCTAAAACACATCGGACAATCAATAAAAAGTATCCTTTACTTTATTCTTTGACAGTTCATAAAGAAATGTATTTCTTCGCTTATCTCTTAATATCCATTTCTTTAATTAATCTATCTGCTCCAGCATATTTATCGATAATCCATAGGACATAGCGAATGTCTACAGCAATATTGCGACATCTAGAAGGATCAAATATAAAATCACTCATCGTACTTTCCCATGAACGGTCGAAGTTTAATCCCATCAAATAGCCATCTGCATTCAAAACTGGTGATCCAGAATTCCCACCAGTTGTATGATTAGAACCTGTGAAGCAAACCCACATTTCGCCATCTTGCGCATATTCTCCGTAGTCTTTTTTCTTAAGAAAATCGACCACCTCAGGAAGTAATTCATAATCTGGATTGCCTGATTCATTCTTAGCGATTATTCCTTCAACAGTGGTGTGTTCAATGTATTGAACGCCATCTCTTGGTGAAGAACCTTCTAGTTTTCCGTAAGTAATTCGCAAAGTTGAGTTAGCATCTGGCCAATGTTTTTCATTTGGAAACATCGTATACTTTCCTTCCACATATAGTTTTAACAACTGGTTTTCTTGTGCAAAGTAAGTAATTAACGATGGACGTACTCTTGTCTTAAAATCGTTAGATATTTGAGATTCTAGTATATAAGCAGGATCTTTTTCAAGTATTTTTACCGACTTCGTAGCATAATTCTTAATGAACTTCAACAACTCATCTTTACTGGTAAAAATTGATTTATTGTAAACTGCTTTTTCCCAATCATTATGACTCTTTTTACGAATAACATTATCTGCTGGTAAGGCATAATTAGCCAAGAAAACAGGAAATTGATTTTCAAAAACCTGCATATCAATTATTAAATCATATTCCTTGAAAAAACTTTCTGTCGATTGAAGTAAAGCCATTCTTTTCTCTTCTACTACTCCATCTTTCACATATCCATCAAATTTGGTTTTAAAGTCATTGACATTTCGAACTAGTTTAAAAAATTCAGGGCCAACGTATAAGAACTCTTCATACATCGCATAATCAATTTTGTAGGGTTTGTACTGAACATCCAATTGATTTAAGTTATTTACCACTGAACCATATTTTTCTGCCCATGCTTGATTTGTATTCGCCGTTTTATTATAACTTTCTTCGTATACTTGTTTCACATGAACGGCATCTAATCTTTTCAGACCATCTACTTGTCCCATCCATTTTTTCCATGCATTTGCAATCCTAGACTGCTTAGAAGCATATTTTAATTGTGTGGCCTCACTATTCTTCATTGCTTTATCAATGACAACTAACGACAAATCACGCATCTTAATTCGAAGTGGTCGTTCGGTTTCCATATAAAACTTGATTGACTCACTAGAAAGATGTTGTTCCGTTAATCCGGGAAAACCATAAATCATCACAAATTCACCTGGTGTTTTATTTCCAGCGGCAATTGACAAAAACTTAAGCGGTGTGTATGGTTTATTGGCCTCGCTGTAATCTGCTGGTTCATTTTTCTCATTGGCATAAATTCTAAATACCGAAAAATCTCCTGTATGTCTTGGCCAAACCCAATTATCGGTATCTCCACCAAATTTTCCAATGTCATTCGGTGGTGTTCCCACCAAACGCACGTCTTTAAAGGTTTCTTTAATCAAACAATAGTAAGAGTTTCCATAATCAAATGCCTTTAAATCAGCTTCATAATTCGTTCCAGCTGTTAAACGTTGTTTTATTTGTTGAATATTTTCTTGAATCTTTACATTCTTATCTTGATCACTCGCTAACGCTTCTACTCCATTCAATACTTCATTTGTTACATCTTCGATACGCACAATTCGTGTAGCAGTCAAGCCTGGATTCGGAAGTTCATCTTTTAAAGTTTTCGCCCAAAAGCCATTTTTTAAGTAATTATTCTCTAACGACGAATGTTGTTGAATTTGATAAAATCCACAGTGATGATTTGTAAGCACTAAACCTTGAGAGGAAACAATCTCGGCTGTGCAACCGCCACCAAAATGAATAATGGCATCTTTTAAACTTGCATTATTGATGTCGTAAATATCTTTCGCAGATAAACGCATTCCAAAAGCTTTCATATCGCTTTCAAATGCATTAATTACAGATGGAATTAACATTCCTTCTTCTGCAAAAACAGAGAAAAGGAAACAAAAGTGAAATACTAAAAGTGTTATTTTTTTCATTTTAACATTAATTTGATGGCTAAAGATACTTTTTTGCA
>JBEBRN010000121.1:0-6063 GCA_040394775.1 Taishania pollutisoli | reverse complement strand
TCTGAATAGCCAGCTAACATGTTTGAATAATCGTTCATTTCTTTTGTAAGTGATTCATTGGCTGCAGCACAATCTTTTAAGGCACTTTTTTGCTTGGCCCAAAGAAACCCCATAGTTACTGCAACGAGTGCTAGTAGTACTAAAATAGTATATAATCCAGTATTACTTTTTGGCGTGTTTTCTTGATGATCAGTCATAAATTAATTTTTAATATTTATATAAATGTATAGTTATTATTTATTACAAAACGTAAAAAGCTCTACCAAATTACATAAATTTATTATTCACCATTATAAATTTATAAAAAGGCTAAAAATAAATGTTTTAGAATTCGTAAAATACCTAGTTCGTCTTATCTAGTTAGCGTTACATTTCCTTTTAACTCAACTTTCTCACCATATTTGAGTGTTCCTGTTAGTCGATAAACGTAAGTGCCGCTGTTCATTAATTTTCCTTTAAACGTACCATCCCATCCTTCAGTGATGTCTTCCGTGTAAAATACTTTATTTCCCCATCGGTCAAATACGGAAAGTTGAATTGTAGTTAAACAACGTCCATACGGTTTGAAGTAATCGTTATTTCCATCTTGATTTGGAGAGAAAATATTTGGCACATAAACATCGCCACAAATAATTCTATAGTCGATAAAGATAGAATCTTTAAAGCTACATCCTTCAGGAGTGGTCATTGTAACGACGTACCATGTAGCGCCAGTTGGTGTAGCTATTGGATTTGGACAGTTTGTACAACTCAAAGAAGTAGATGGTGTCCAACTATAAAGAATTCCAGGAATATATGGAGTCAATGAAACATTCAAGCTTGTTGTACCGCCTTCTATGACGGTTGTTTCAGTAGCAGTTATTTGACTCGTTGAATTAATCGTACTCACTACTACTGTCATGGTAGTTGCTGTAGCACATCCAGTTGTAGCAGGAATAAAAGTATAGGTCGTTGTTCGAGAGTTATCTATTGCAGGAGACCATACACCAATCACACCATTGATAGAGGTAGTTGGCAGCGTAAACGTCTCATTGGCACAAATAGGACCTGGATTATCAAAAAATGGAGTCACAACGGCATCTACCACAATTGTCATTGAGGTATCGGTAGCACAAGTACCAGGACTGTGTGTAAAAGTATAGGTTGTTGTTTGCGTATTATTCATTGTTGGTGACCATGTTCCTGTTACACCATTGATAGACGTTGTAGATAGTGATATATTGGTTCCTGAGCAGATTGGACCAAGGTTTGTAAATATTGGATTCGCAATACTATCAACCGTTATAAGTGTTGAATCTGTACATAGACCTTTCGTATATCTGATGTAGGTTGTTCCTAAAGTAACGCCGGTAACAATACCATTGTTTACTGTAGCTACAGCGGCGTCATCTGTTGCCCAAGTTCCACCTGTTTCTGATGCTGTAAGTGTTCTTGTTGATCCCTGACAAATAGTTGCATTTGAAGGATTTAGGGTTAAAGTACAGCCACCACAATTGGGTTTTGTGACCGTTGTTGAAGCGGTACAAGCGGTATTATCTGAAAAAACAGCTGTTATAGTGCAACTACTTCCATCTCCTGGTCCACCATTAAAAGAATAATTTAAAGCAGTTGGGGTACTTGTGAACGGTGGGTTAAATGTTTGACTACCACCACAAGAAGATGTTACTGTTAATGTTCCAGTGGTGATTGTTGTAGCAATGGTCATTGAACCTGATATGGTTGCGTCGCTTCCAGAGCATACAGCATTTGCAGTGAGGTTGGTGATGTTGCACTGTTGTACAATCGCACAGTTGGTTGAACCTGTTCCTCCTGTTTGAGACAAAGTAATATTACCATTAGAATTAGATGCATTCGTAATTACAACAATATAATATTCTCCAGCTTGTGCTGGTGGAGGAGTAGAAGCTCCATTAATACTACTTCCATATTGTGTTGACCAATAACTACCACCTCCAGGTAAGCCAATACCAATTGTTTCCGTATTAGATGGATCAGAGCTACATTGAATAGGAGGAACACCACCACCCATGATGGCAGCGCAACCTGCACCTGTACTTGAATAAGGTCCCCACATCGCAAAATCCAAATCCAAACCAACATTATTATTGGCTGCTTGCGTTAATGAGATTTGTAAAGAGCCCGCTTGACTAATATTTAAATAATGCCAAGATGGATTTTGCATACCAACAAGATTAGGATCATTCAAGCATCCGTAATTAGGTCCGTTAGTTACTGAATTACTTGTTGTGTTGGGAAATGTAATTGCTGCATTTGAGCAAAAAGGAGTAGCGTTATTACAATTTGTACCCTGACTATATGCTGTTGATAGAGAAAAGATATACGTTACACATAAAATAGAATAGAAAAAGAATTGTTTTTGAGTATGTTTTAAAATCGTTTTCATAGTTTAAAATCAGTTGTTTATGACATGATGTTTTAGCATTGTCAGATGTTCCGTAGGACAAATATAGGTTATATTTTTTGTTTTGCTATTTAAAAGCAACGTTAAAAAACTGTAAATCAAATATCTTATTCAAAAGTAATATGTATGATTTTTGAAAATCTTATCAAGAAGTAGTATATCTCTTTATTTTACTATTTTTAATAATTTATGGAGAAAGTGTATCAGCTGACTATTTTTTCTAATTTTATGGGCATGAAACATATTGTGATATTTAGTGTTTTTTTCTCTTTAGGGCTGTCTTCATGTCAGACGAATGAAACAGAAAAGATGGAAAAGTCTTCAGAAGAAGAGACGATAGTAGACCGTTCCAACAAGACTGGATTCTTAAATTCTTTCTACCTATCTTGTTTTCTTGAAGATATCGACATAAAATATTATCCTTTTTTATTTATTCAAAGTGATGTAGCCGTATCACAAGTGAATTTTTATGTAAAAAATGGACGTTTAAAAAACAATATATCAGAAAAATATACTTACCTTTTTAGTAATCATAAACTAAAGTCACTATCACATTTTTCTCAGGTTACATATCATCAACCTTTTACAGACTTTATCTTTAGTTATGAAGCCGATTCCATATCTAAGATGTTTATTACTAAGTATATAAACACAACAAATCAACCTCCTTATTATTATTCAACGGATTCATTATATTCACTTGTTGTCGTTCCTAAAGGAGCAGAACAATTTGATTCTACTTATTTCTACCCGTCTTATGAAAGTCCTCGAATTATTTATACGCGTTCTAATAATAAGACATTAGACGTTCAACTTTTTGTTCCAATTGGTACGACGTTGAAGGAGATAAAAACAGAACTAGAGGTTCGACAGGAGTTATTAAAAGTTGATGATTTTACCTATGTCTTTATTACCTACACAGATAATAATCTTCCTATGGAGACTTATGAAATGGCTTCTGATTTAGATTTTTCATATAAAGTTCGCTCATGGGAATACAATAGTAATTGGCTACCTACTCGATACCGAGAATACATGACATCTTCTTTGATTAAGGATATGTCAATAGAATACGACGATAATAACTTCCCTAATTACATTCGTTTGAATAAAAAAGCGTTCCATTCTTATTACAAATTTGACGATGCTGACTAAAGAAGAACGAAAAGAACATAACACGCTCTTTTGGGGAGATTTCAATAAGTTTTCGCGTACTTTTCGATCCGCTTCTGGCAAAAGAATAGATTGGTTAAATTACCGTACTAGAATTAAATTCATTTTTTTACGTTTAGAAGCAACAAACGATTATGTCGCATTAAATTTTGATATTCAGCCAAAAGACGATAGTATTCGCCAACTATTTTGGGAGCAAATGGGAGAATTAAAAACAGTGTTAACCAACGCAATGAATGGTGATTCAGGTATTTGGAATGAAAATGAATACAGTTCGGTATTGGGTGAGTTTTCGCGCATACAGTGGAGATTAGATGGTGTTGATTACTATAACCCAAAAGATAAAGAGAAAATATTTTCTTTTTATAAGGAAAAATTGCTTGGTTTTGACCAATTTTACAACGAATTCAATGAAATATTAATATTATTATCCAAATGAGAATTACTTTTATAGCCTTACTTTTTTGTACTTCAATAACCGTATTTGGACAAAATGTTCTTTTAAACGAGCAATTTGAAAGCGGTATCCCTACTGATTGGACACTTATTAATAAAGATGGATTGACGCCAGATGCGTCTGTTTCTGAATATACAGATGCGTGGATAACGGTAGCAGATCCATATGATACGAATGCTACCAATCACTGTGCAAGTGCTACTTCTTTTTTTACAACGACTGGAAATGCAAACAGATGGCTTATTTCACCAGCGATCACTTTGGCTAATTTTGGAAATGTATTAAAATTTAAGTCCGCTTCTTTCGATCCTTCATTTCCCGATAATTACACTATTAAAATTGGACGAGACATTTCTAAGCCGGATGAATTTGAAACGCTTGTAACATATTTAGCTGAAGCGCCTTATTGGAGTGAACATGAATTAGTATTTGATACGCTTGGTTATAATAACGAAACGATTTATATCGCTTTTGTACTTATTTCGGATGATGGTAATAAATTGTTTTTAGACGATATCTCATTTGAAACAGAAGTGAATGTTGGAACCAATGAATTAGGGAAAATTACCGTTAATGTATTTCCTAATCCGACTAGTGATTTCATACAGGTGGAAACAAACATAGAAAACACAACGAAAGAAATTTATTCTATTGCTGGGGTAAAACTTTTTGAATCGACAGATACCACACTAGATGTTCGTTCACTTGAAGCAGGGGTTTATTTTATAAAAATAAACGGTACCAACCAACTCGTGAGATTTATTAAAAGATAATCTTTCAATTTTATTAAAGATATAAAGCATTCTCAAAAGGAATGCTTTTTTATTTAGTTGACCTTTCTTACCAAGAAGTACTGATAGACTAGCGATAACAACAACGCTATTCCAACTATTTGATGTAGTTCAGCAAAGGTCTCAAATAGACCGAATTTTCCTGGAGTAATTTTCAATGCACTTAAGACGGTAAGAACACCTAAAGTCACTTGTACAAATACTATGAAAAAAGGCCATTTTAACGATTTTGATAAATAAGTAAAGGTCGTATTTTTTAACTCTTTTCTGATAAGGAAATAACTCCAAAATAGTAAGATTAAAAGAATATAAGCTAACATTCTATGGATGAATTGAACGTTTAAAGGCTCGCTTATTAGACTTTTGTCGGCCAGAGTATTAGGAGCGAAAACTCCATTCATAGAAGGCCAAGTAGGAGCGTAGATAGCCGCTTTTAGTCCTGCCATGAAACCACCATAAAGAAGTTGAAGGGTTAAAAGGGTAATGGTTGCTGCAAGAATATTCTTCACTTTAGAATTGTGGTGAACTTCAGTTTTGGGTACGAGTAGCTTAATGGCAAACCAAAAAGTGTACACTAGAAGAATAATTGCCGACATGAAGTGAATTGAAAGACGAATATGACTCACATAAAGGTCTGTGTCATTCAATCCTGATTGAACCATAATCCAACCCACTAATCCTTGTAGACCTCCTAATACAAAAAGTAAAACAAGTGGACCAATCATGTCTTTAGAAAAATATTTTTTTATGATGAAATAAATGAAAGGAATAGCAAAGACAACGCCTAAACTTCTTGCCCAAAGTCTATGAAACCACTCCCAGAAGAAAATAAACTTGAAATCACTAACAGTAAAACTAGCGTTCAAATATTTGAATTGTGCGATTCCTTTGTATTTCTCAAATGCAATCAGCCATTCTTGATCATTTAAAGGAGGAATAGCGCCCATAATTGGGTTCCATTCAGTAATTGATAAACCCGAACCTGTCAATCGTGTAACACCACCGATAATAATCTGAATAATAATCATAAAAACACCTACTAGTAACCAATAGGCTACTCTTCGTTGTTTTGTTCGCTCATCTAATTGTTTCATAATTCTGTTTAATGGCACAAATATAACTCCTATGCTCGCAAAAGACAAAGTCCGCATTGAAAATAGGCGAATAAATTAACTAATTCTATAAAATATTTTTCGTATTTTTGCATAAATTATTTTTTT
>JBEBRN010000120.1:0-6131 GCA_040394775.1 Taishania pollutisoli | reverse complement strand
TTATTTTTATCAAATTGAGTTATTACCTATTGAAATTGACTATTTGAAGAAAAAACTACCATTAGAAGGTTTTGGTTACGTTCTTATCAATGGCGATAAAACAAGCTTTATTGAACACAATATGTCTCATGAAGTGATTGCTCAGGCTTGTAAGTTTTTTGGATTTAAAGTTCCAAGAAATTAAAATTGGTTTATTAATCAGATATGTTCTTTTTTAATGAATGAGAAAGTAATTCATAATTTCAGTCGAATACTAGAAGCTATTGAATACCAATGCTTTAAAAAGCAAGTTACCATTGATGAAGTAGCTCGAGAGATACATCTAACCACTTCTGAATTTCAACAGTTATTTATTGATTTTGCGGGTGTGAGTTATGAGAAATTCTTGGAGTACATAAGTGTTCATCATGCGAGACAGATGCTCGGTAGTTCACAGCCAACGTTGTTTGAACCTGCATATAACAAAGAACATTCACCCAAAAAAACAGCACCTGATTCTTGGTTAGAAATTGAGGAGATGACTTCTGGAGAAATAGGAGAGGAGCTTGCTATCAATTATAGTTTTTCAGAAACTATCTTCGGAACCGTTTTAGTAGCATCAACTCATAAAGGGATTTGTTATTTGATTTTTTCAGAAAATTATCAACTCGCTATTTCAGAGTTGATTAATCGCTTTCCAAAAGCCACTATCACTCAACAACTAGACGACATTCAACAAAATGCTTTACAATTTTTCACCGATGATTGGAGTCAGCTAGATAAAATAAAGTTACATTTAAAAGGAACTGACTTTCAACTAAAAGTATGGAATGCATTGTTGAAAATCCCAAAGGGACATTTAACTACGTATGGAAATCTCGCTAAAACTATCCACCAACCAAAAGCAGCACGAGCAGTCGGAACGGCTATTGGAAGTAACCCCATCGCTTTTCTTATCCCTTGTCATCGAGTCATTCAAACATCAGGTGCGTTCGGTGGTTATATGTGGGGAACGGCTCGTAAAACAGCTATTATTGGTTGGGAAGCTGGAAGGGTGAATGATGTGAATCGTATTAAATAAATCATCTCTAAAATTACTTTGAATTCTTGGTTCATTTGATTGAAATTTATACATTTATGAATCAAAGAGATTTCAAAAACGATAAAACACTAGAATGACACAACAGAAGTTCTCCATTCGTAAAAGACTAGAAAGTTTTAAGTTCGCTTTTAACGGTTTGAGAATTCTGTTAAAAGAAGAGCACAATTCAAGAATTCATTTCTTAATTGCTATTTGCGTTGTGGTTGCTGGTTTTGTTTTTAAAATTTCAACTACTGAATGGATAGCGATTGTTTTTGCCATTGGATTAGTGATAACACTTGAAATAATTAATTCCGCCATTGAAAACATGGCAGATTTTATATCTCCTGAAAAACATAATAAAATTAAGAATATTAAAGATTTGGCTGCGGCCGGTGTTCTTGTTAGTGCTATAATGGCTGTAATGATTGGTTTAATTATTTTTCTTCCTAAAATTTTAGCATTATGTTGACAACTTCAAATTAATTAGAACAAGCAATTTTGAGATGAATGAAAAATTCGTATTTTTAAAAAATTTTAGAATTTTGATATCAATTGGTTGATAGTCACACTATGAATAGCATGAATTATGAGAAAAATAGTAACCGTTTTAGTACTTATTTGTTCGACGATCGCTTTTGGACAAACACCACAAGAATATTTTCAAAATGGTGTGACGAAACATAATCAACAAGATTATAAAGGTGCCATAAAAGAATATACAAAAGCAATTAAGGGGGATAATCTTAATAGTGATGCGTATTTCAATAGAGGAACTTGCGAACTTGTCCTAGAAGATTATAAAGCAGCGATGACCGATTTTAATAAAGTGATTGAAATTGCTCCTGACTATGTAAAAGCGTATTATGGTAGAGCGTCTATATTTGTTGCTCAAGAAAAGTATAAGGAAGCACTACCGGATTTAGACAAAACGATACAATTGGATCCAACATTACCAAATGCGTTAACATTACGAGGGCAACTTCGAGCGTTGATTGGAAATAAGAAAGGAGCTTGTGAAGATTTTAATCAAGCGAAACAAAATGGCGATAAACAAGCTGATAAATATCTGACACAGTTTTGTGGAAATGAACAACCAGAAGGCGAATCTTTTGTGTTGGATTGGCCTGAAAATGAGAATTGGAAAATTGTAAATATGCAAGAAAAGGATGAATTAATGATGATTGAATTAATTCACTCCAACGAAACTTTAGAAAATTGGACAGAGATTGGAACCATGATGGCTTTAAAAGGAGTGATAGATGCTTCCATGGACAAGGCAATGAGCATGATGTTTGAGCAATCCAAAAAGAACTCACCAAAATCTAAATTAACATTTATTGAAAAGGACGAGGATGTTGAATACCCGTGGATACTTTTCTCAATTGAATCTCCTAATTTTAAAGGTGATAAAACGCCAGAATCACAGCTGTGGTATATTGTACAAGGAAAGACGTCTTTATATATTAATTTTAGAGCTGTTAAACAAGCAATAATTTCACCAGAACTAAAAGATAAGTGGATTTCCTTTTTTAAATCGGGAGAAGTCGTTAATCAATAGTAGCACGAATCTAATTAATATGATTCATTGTTAATTCAAAAGATTAATAAAGAGATATTCACTCGGAACAATCTTAAATATAAAGCTTCATGATGGATCAACAATACGTCGAAAAGCCAAAGAAAAGAGGTGTTCTGAGGAGATTTATAGGAAAAGAATATTTTATTTTCAAACGTCGTACTAATTGGTGGTTTGGTAAGACTGATTTTGCTAAAGTAGACACTTCTATTCAGCTGGATTACTCTTTAATTATACACAAATCGTTTTTATTACGTCCGTTGAAAGATGTTGATATGCATTTACAGCATAATAAAGTAACCAATCTTAAATTGGCCATTCGTCATCTGAATAAGATTGTGATTCATCCAGGACAAACATTCTCAATTTGGCGTAGAGTAGGGCGACCAACAAAATTGAAAGGCTATTTGGACGGTATGGTTTTGCACAATGGCAAAGTTTTGAAAGGAACAGGTGGTGGTCTTTGTCAATTGGGAAACCTGTTATATTGGATGGCACTTCACACACCTTTGACAATTAAGGAGCGTTGGCGACATGGCTATGATGTCTTTCCCGATATCAATCGAACGATTCCTTTTGCTTGCGGTGCAACTTTATCGTATAATTATATCGACTTACAAATCGAAAATACGACTGAAAAAACGTTTCAAATTAATTTATGGTTGGACGACTCGTATTTAAACGGTGAGATTAATTGTGATACCGATATCCAAACGAAGTATGAAGTATACGAGACCGATCATTTGTTTAAACATCAATGGTGGGGTGGCTATACGAGGCACAATCGTATTTGGAAAAGGATAACGAATCTTATTGATGATAGTGTGACAGAAGAGCTAGTAACCGAAAACAATGCTATCATGATGTATAGTCCTTTATTGGAGAATAATAAAAACCAGTAATTTATAGTTTCTCTATATTTAAAAAATATATATCCATAAAAAAAGCCCTCACTAGTGAGGGCTTTTAAATTATTTGAAGAGAATATTACTTCACAATTCCTGTGAAAGCAGCGTTTTCTAAATATTTGTAGAACTCCATGTCTTTTGCAGCTTTCGCTTTTAAGCTACTGTTTTGTGCAAAAGCATTTTTCAAGTTGTCAACGATATCGCCTAACTTGTCTTGACGAGCAGCGATGATAGCTTTTAAGTAGTAACCATCAGCTGTTTCTTTATCAGGTGAGTTATTGATAGTTGTTAAAGCAGCACTATTGTCACCATTCAACAATTGAGCTAATGCTTTGTTATAATTATCACTTCCTAATTTAGAAACCGCAGTAGCATAGTCACCATCTTGGATAGCTAAGATACCTCTGTTATAGTTAGCTTCTTCAGAAGAACCAGCGTGAGCCATTAATTCCTTAGCAGTTTTTCTGTCTCCTTTTGAGCCAGCTATTGCAGCTGTATTATTAATAGTTGTTTCGCTTTTTTGGATAGAACTTGATTTCTCGAATTGAGCTTTAGCCTCATCCATTCTACCTAATTCATATAATGCAACTCCAACGTTGTTACTTGTTCTGTAATCTTCTGGGAACAATCTTTCAGCTTCTTTGTACAATCTTAATTTTTCGTTTAAGTCAGTAGTTAAAGTAGCTGTGAATAAAATTTCCTCTACTGTTAATGTGTCAATATTAGATTTAGACAATGCAGTCAATTCTTCGTCAGAATACCCAGTCTTGTCATAAACAATATTGATTTCAGCACGACGTAATTGTGGTAAGATATTCTTCTCTAAGTAAGTAAATGTCTTAGACATGTTACGAATTTCTTGTTCTCTTTGAACTGGATCTTTGTACATTTCTAATACACGTAATACTAATTGCTTATCATCTTCATTCATAGTAGATTTTTGCAATTCAGCTTTAAATCCATCCCAGTCTTCACCTTTTCCAACTAAGTTGAAGCTAGTAGTTTGAGAAACAGTGTTTTTAGCATCTTTACCTACTTTTAATGTAGCTGTTTTTCCTGTTTCAGAACGATCACTTGATAAAGATTCATTTTTACCTTGCTCTCCTTCTGGTGAAGCGTATCCAGTAATGTTAATACCTTTAATTGCGATTTTAGGATTTGATTCAGCAGCAGCTAACCAAGCTTGTAAATCTTTAATATCCTGATCTTTTAATTCGTTAGGACGTAAATTTGATTTTGCTTTTTCAAAATTGATTTGAGCAACAGCACTATGTTCAGTAACACGCTTAAACTCATCTTTCAAAATAATAACTTTGAAATCTTTTCTTACTAAGTAAGGAGTGATGATTGTTCCTTGAGCAACTGTAAATGGCTCTATTGTTTTTTTCTCTTTAGTTCCTTTGTAAACTTTACCTGTGATTTGCAAATCAGCATTCTCGAAAGATGGTTGATAAGCAATTACGTCAGAATAAGTAACTTTTCCACCTGGTTTGTATTGAACTGTTGTTCCATTTCCTGTAGCTTTTTCTCCTAAAACTGTAAATGTTTTTAATGGAACACCTCCTAATGTAGGAGTAATCTCTGCAGAAGCTTTCTTTTTAAGTCCTTTCTCTGGGAAAGTCGCTTCAGCTTTAATGCGTACGGAATCTCCGTGCATTTCTAATGGACTCGGAGTGATTTTATAATCAACATCTTTCATCAAGTCGCAACTAACTGCCATTGAACCAGCCAAAGCAATCATCGTTAAACTCTTAATACTCATTTTTTTCATATATACCGTAATTTTTGTTTTTTATTATATTAAATAAAACAAATTTTCTACAATATTAGTTAATATTTTAAATATAGATTAGAAAATCTGAATTTTAATATCCGAAATTTTTGGGGCTCACTGAGTAAATATATAAAAAGTTTTCAAAGTGACCATGAAATTTGCAATTGTTTTTTTTGTAATAATCTGATTTAGCTGGTTTTTTAGTGCTATATCAGCGATATCAAGTAAAGGAATGATGACAAAATTACGGTCAAACATCCTTGGGTGAGGAATTTCCAATTGTGGAGTAGAAAGCTTGTAATTTAGATTTTCATAAATAATTATATCTAAATCAATTGGACGATCCTCATATCCACTCTTTGTCTTTCTCCGACCAAGTTGTATTTCTATTTTCTGTAATTCTAGAAGTATCTCTTCCGGTTCCTTTTCTGTTTCACATAAAATAACCGCATTTAAATAATTATTCTCTGATGCATATCCTTGTGCAAGCGAATCATAAACCGATGATTTTTGAAGAATAGCACCAACATTTCGCTCTATAAGTTCAATTGCTTGTTTTAGATTTTCCAATCGATCACCTATATTGCTTCCTAATGCAATATATACGTTTCTTTTTGAGCTCACCTAAATATAATTTATTTGATGCTATTTTTTCTTATAAAAGATATATAGTAAGGTATTATTTAAAATAACACCTTACTAATTAAAATTTATTCCGTATAAATAGTAGCGACTATATCCTTATATTTTTCCATAATCACTTTTCGCTTGAATTTCAATGTAGGTGTTAATTCGTTTCCTTCAATGGTG
>JBEBRN010000119.1:0-6133 GCA_040394775.1 Taishania pollutisoli | reverse complement strand
CCGTATCCACCGTGAATTTGTACCGCTTCAATCGTTGTGTCCATTGCTACTTTAGACGCAAATAACTTAGCCATAGCACTTGAAGTATCAAAGTTTCTATGATTGTCTTTGTCCGTAGCTGAGTTGTAAACAAGTAAACGAGCTGCTTGAATTTCAGTCGCCATATCCGCTAATTTGAACGCAATCGCTTGGTGTTCACAAATTGGTTTTCCAAATGTTACACGTTCTTTAGAATAAGCAGTTGCCAATTCAAATGCACCAGCAGCGATTCCTAATGCTTGAGCAGCAATTCCAATACGACCACCGCTTAATGTTTGCATCGCAAATTTAAATCCAAAACCATCGTCCCCAATTCGGTTTGCTTTTGGAACTTTTACGTCGTTAAATAATAACGTATGTGTGTCAGAGCCACGAATACCTAATTTATCTTCTTTTGCTCCAACAACAAATCCTTCCATTCCTCTTTCAACGATAAAAGCATTAATACCTTTATGACCTAATTCAGGATGTGTATGTGCAATTACTAAATAAACAGAAGCAGAACTACCATTCGTAATCCAGTTTTTTGTTCCGTTCAGTAAATAATAATCTCCTTTGTCTTCTGCTGTTGTACGCTGAGAAGTAGCATCAGAACCTGCCTCTGGCTCAGACAAACAAAACGCACCAATTTTTTCACCTTTCGCTAATGGAACAAGGTATTTTTGTTTTTGCTCTTCGTTTGCAAAATGCTCTAATCCCCAACAAACAAGCGAGTTATTTACGGACATACAAACAGATACAGACGCATCTATTTTTGAAATTTCTTCCATTGCTAGAACATAAGAAAGGGTGTCCATTCCACTTCCTCCATATTTAGGATCTACCATGATTCCCATAAAACCTAGTTCACCTAACTGTTTTATTTCTTCGGTAGGAAAACGTTGTTCTCTATCTCTGTCAATTACGCCTGGCTTCAAAACATTTTGAGCAAAGTCTCTTGCAGCTGCTTTTACAGCTAACTGTTCTTCTGTTAAATCAAAATTCATTTTAATGGTCTATATTTATATTAATTTATCCGAATGTTTCAGAATTGTAAAATTATAATTTATATTTGATTTGTCAATCTCAAACTTATGAGAAATTACAACATTATAGGAATTATGTCTGGCACTTCGCTGGACGGTGTGGATATTAGCTATTGCGCATACACAAAGTCGAAGGACAATAATTGGGATTTTGAGTTGTTTTATGGGAAAACATATGATTATCCAGAAGCAATTGTAAACCAATTACAAGATCCTTTTTCGTTAACTGCGATTGCTTTAGCGCAATTAAATACGGAATTAGGAAAGATTTACGGTCAATTTGTCAATCAGTTTATAGCCGAATTTAAAATCGATAAATCCAAAGTAGATGCTATTGCTTCTCATGGACATACGGTTTTTCATCAGCCTGAAAATGGTTTTACCACACAAATTGGTTGTGGGACAATGATCGCCGTAGAGACACAATTACAGGTCATTAATGATTTCAGATTAAAAGACGTTTATTTAGGTGGTCAAGGTGCGCCTTTAGTACCTGTTGGTGATTTTTTATTGTTCAATGATAGAGCGGATGCTTTTTTAAATATTGGTGGTTTTTCCAATGTTTCCTTTAAAGATAAAGGCAAAATAGTTGCTTTTGATATTTGTCCAGGAAATTTACCATTGAATAAATTAGCGCTAAACAAAGGATTGAAATATGATCGTGATGGTGAGTTAGCACGAATAGGAGAAATCAATTTCTTTCTTTTAGGTTTGTTGAATGATTTGCCCTATTACAAAGAACCCTACCCTAAATCATTAGGAGTAGAGTGGTTAGAGATGAAATTTTATCCATTAATCAAAGCCGATAAAGAAATCGAAAACAATATTCGAACGATTGTCGAGCATATCGCTATGCAAATCTCAGATACCATCAATCAATTGGATGTAAAACGTGTTTTATTAACTGGTGGAGGCGCAAAAAACGGTTATTTAGTGGAGCGTTTACAGCAATATTTAACGAAAGAATTAATCATTCCAGAAGACGACATCATTAATTTAAAAGAAGCCATTATCTTCGGCTTTTTAGGGGCGCTTTATTTGGAAAAAGACACCAATGTTTTTAAATCAGTTACTGGAGCTTCCAACGATTCAGTGAGTGGAACCTTACATTTACCATGATAGATTAAAGCAATTCATTGCTTCACGTAACCAAATTTAAAAATCGGATTATAAGCTTATAAACATACTAGTGTGAATATTTAGTTCTTAGTTGCCCCGAGAGTCACATATTGAGGATTAAATTTGATGTTTGATACAGTATTATATAAAGATTATTTATGTTTAAAAAAATCGCACTATTATCCGGACTACTATGCGCACTGCCTTTGACTGTTTTATCACAGATAACAGAGTCAGGAGCCACTCAAGCTGTTGAGACTGTTGTTTCGACTGCTGCGGAAACAACACCAGTGGCAGGAGAAGAAATAACATTTTTAGGTTTTATAATGAAAGGAGGAATATTTATTATTCCGATTATCATTTTACTTTTTTACTCTATTTACGTTATTATCGAACGCTTGCGATACATTAAGCGTATGACGAAATACAATCCGAATTTAATAGGTGATATTAAATCAAATTTAGAAAAAGGAAATATTACAGATGCTTTAAGTCAAGCACAGCGTGAACCTTCATCTTATGGAGCCGTTATTGCTGAAGGAATTCAGTCGATTGATAGACCACTTTCTGAGATTGAGCGTAACATGGACAAAGTAACCAATATTGAAATTGGTAAAATGGAAAAAGGAAACGAAGCCTTGGGAATTATTGCAGGTGTAGCACCAACATTTGGTTTCGTAGGTACTATTTCTGGAGTAATTAAAATATTCTACAACATCTCTATTTCAGAGAATGTGAGTATTGGAAATATTTCAGGAGGTTTGTATGAGAAGATGATTAGTTCAGGAGCAGGATTGCTTGTTGGATTGATAGCATATTCAGCTTACCACATTTTGAACACAGTAATAGATAGATTTGCGCTGAAGGTACAAATCATCAATTTGGATTTCATTAATATTATTCGTCGCCCTATAAAATGAGTATACGTAAAAAAAATAGATTTCAAGCTGGGATGGAAACATCTTCCATGAGTGATATCATGTTTTTCTTGCTATTGTTTTTCTTGATTATCTCTACCTTGGCCAATCCGAATGTGATTAAAGTGCCATTACCTAGTGCCAATCAGACGGATCAAACAGCAGGACAGCATTTGACACTCACAGTAACGAGTGATAAACTTTACTATTTGGACCAAGAGCAAGTTTCTCTTGAGAATTTAGAAACGAGACTTTTGGAAGAGACAAAACTTCGTAAGGATGATATAGTTGTTTTGCGTCCAGCGAACGATTTAAAAGTACAAGATTTAGTAGATCTTCTGCAAATGGGTTTGAAAAATCAATTAAAAATATTAATTTCAACCAAACAAGGTTGATTTTAGAGTGAGTATACATGGATTTTAAAATAGATAGAACAAAGCTGGAATACCAGAAGGACAAAAGAATTGCTTTCTTTAGTGCTTTGACGATGGCTATTGCTTTTTTTCTGTTTTTACAATTCAATGGTTATAAAGTACCAACGCCTCCGATTCCAGAGCAGTTATTATACAAAGATGCAGAAATGGTCTTATTGCCATTTGAAGCCTATTCGGAGCCAACAAAAAGTGGAGGTAGTAGAGGTTCTGCAGGAACGCCATCCAATGATCCTTTAACGAACAAACCAAATCAACAGAACGAGCAGTTTGTAACCGATAATAATAGTACAACATCTATTAATAACGGACAATCAAAGCGTACGAATACCGATGATCCATCTCAAAATACAGCTACAACTATAAAAAAACCAAAAGATCCATTTTCAACAGACGGAACGGGAGGTGGAGCAGCTCATGGAACTGGAAGTGGTATTATGGGGAATGACAAAGGACCAGGTAACGGAAATGGTACAGGGAATGGTTTAGGAGAAGGTGATGGTAGTGGACTTGGCGAACGTAAACGAATGAACAACTTAAATACAGTAGGTATTAAGTCGAATCATGATTGTCGCATCGATATGAAGCTTTCCGTTAATTCCGAAGGAAATGTAGTAGGTATCGAAGTTTTGGCGAGTTCAACCACAAATGACCAAAAATTAATTCAACAGATTACTGCTTTAGTAAAACAGCAAATAAAATACAACAAACGTCCAAATACGACTATTGAACGAATCAATTATAGCGTAAATATTAAAGCGACATAAATCATGTCCACTCTTGACGAAGAATTTCAACAAGCAATTTCCTGGCTTTTTAATCAATTTCCATCCTATCAAAATCAAGGAGTTCAAGCTTATAAGCCTGATTTGGGGAATATCCTACAATTGATCGAAGCACTTCAAATAGATGTTTCAGAGATTCGATTTATTCATATCGCAGGAACGAACGGCAAGGGAACATGTACCAATTATATCGGTTCGATTCTGATGGAAAACGGCTATAAAACAGGTGTTTTTACCTCTCCTCATTTGATTGATTTCCGGGAACGAATTATTATAAATGGTGTTAAAATTGATCAGAGAAGCGTTGTTGATTTTTGTAATAAAGTAAAAACATTTTCTTTTTCTCCTTCTTTTTTCGAAGTGACTTTAGCGATGGCTTTGCAATTTTTCACTCAAGAAAAATGTGAATATGTTATCCTTGAAACAGGTCTAGGGGGAAGGTTAGATGCAACAAATGTGGTAACTCCTATACTGAGTATTATTACCAATATTGGTCTTGATCATGTGGATTTATTGGGTGATACCATTGAAAAGATTGCTTTTGAAAAAGCGGGTATTATTAAATCAAATATTCCTGTAATCATAGGTGATGTCAACAATCAAACACTTCCTGTTTTTGAAAAAGTAGCTTTAGAAAAAGATGCTTCACTATTTTTTATAACTGATAATCTTGTTTATAAATCTCATTTCACCATTAAAAACTATAAGCAGAAGAATGAAAAAATCATTCTAAAGGCGATAGAAGTATTGAACCAATTAGGTGTGAAGATTTCAAACGAAAGTGTAGAAAGAGGATTTACAAACGTTCATCGAAATACGAGTTATATGGGCCGTTTTCAAATCACTTCTAAAAAGCCCTTAGAAATTGTTGATGTGGCACACAATGAAGACGGTATTATCGATCTAATGCAATCCGTTGACCAATTAGATTTCAAGCGACTCTTGGTGCTTTATGGCTCCTCTTCAGATAAAGATTATACTAAAATTATTTCCTTGTTTCCGAAAGATGCAATGATTTACTTTGCGGAGTTTACCAGCTCCAGAAGTTTGAAAATAGAAAGCGTAGAAGAAGAAATTAGCTCTATTCATCCAAATATTCAGTATTACAAGACTGTATCAGAGGCATATACCGCTATCGAAGAAGCTAGAGAAGAAGACGATTTAACGCTGATAACAGGTAGCTTTTATTTGATTAGTGATTTTTTTCAAAAAAAATAAGGGAAACACTTGTGTATTATTAAATCCTGTGTATCTTTGCATCTCATTTGAAAAGCGTTTCAAAGAATAAAATAAGGGAAATTAGCTCAGTTGGTTTAGAGCATCTGCCTTACAAGCAGAGGGTCGGGGGTTCGAATCCCTCATTTCCCACTTAAAAAAAGTCATCATTCGATGGCTTTTTTTGTTTTAATAAGAATTACTTGAAAGTGATTTCTCACTTAGATTCTAAAATCTGAGATTGATTGTTTAGAGCATTCCGAAAGCTTGCGCATCGGAAGGGTCGGGGGTCGCACCGTTGGCTTTTCTCCCGGTGGTAAACAATCCCTCATTTCCCACTAAAAAAAGTCATCATTTGATGGCTTTTTTTGTTTTAATAAGAATTACTTGAAAGTGATTTCTCACTTAGATTCTAAAATCTGAGATTGATTGTTTAGAGCATTCCGAAAGCTTGCGCATCGGAAGGGTCGGGGGTCGCACCGTTGGCTTTTCTCCCGGTGGTAAACAATCCCTCATTTCCCACTTAAAAAAAGTCATCATTCGATGACTTTTTTTGTTTTAATAAGAATTACTTGAAAGTGATTTCTCACTTAGATTCTAAA
>JBEBRN010000118.1:0-6505 GCA_040394775.1 Taishania pollutisoli | reverse complement strand
GTATTATTGTGATATGGAAGTGGTTATCAGGCTAGCGAAGCTTTTGTTCAACAGGAGTAAGTGGTAACTGTGGATGTCAGAGTATGTTATATGAAATAATAATTCCTTCTTCTTGTCAAGTAATAGTTGTTGCAGAGATGAAGAAACGTGGAATTTCTCCATGTGATCCAGCTCCAGGAGCAGATGGTAGTTGTGATAATATAAGAGTTAATGTTTTAGGAGGTACACGACCATTTATATCTGGTATTAGTAATGCTGATATAAAAGACGAACTAACTGTGACAGGCCCTGCTACATTAGTCGTAGAAAGACACGCGAATAGAGCGGATGAAATAATCACCTATACAGTTACGAATATTGACCCGAGTTGTCCATCGTGTAGTGTCGTTTTACCGATACGATTACTTGATTTTGAGGGAGAACAATACGATGCAAAATCAAATGCTTTAAAATGGACAATAGGCACCGAGATTAACAATCATTACTTTAGGTTAGAAAGAAGTATGGATACCGTTGCTGCTCATTTTGAAACAATTGCTATAGTTGAAGGAGCTGGAAACTCGGATTCGAAGAGAGAATACACGATCATTGATCAACTTCCGAGCGAAAATGCGAATACGTATTATTATCGCTTAAGTCAAACGGATTTTGATGGTAAAACAGAATTCTTTAATCCAATCTCCATCAAAAGAGAAGTATTCATTTCTACTTATTTTTCAGAGAAAGAATTACATGTCCTTTCGAATGAATCGTATGATTTAAAGATAATTGATGTAACTGGAAAGTTGTTACTAAATCAATCGGCTTTGGAAAATGAAACAACCGATTTGTCCGAATTACCACAAGGCGTTTATATTTACAATGTCAGTGTGAATGGCCAAAACATCATCAAGAAATTAGTGATTGATTAAAAACCTACCATTACCATTTTCCACCAGCACCGCCACCGCCAAAAGAGCCGCCGCCAAAACCTCCAAATCCGCCACCAGAACTTCCACCACCGAAAGAACTTCCACCGCCAAATCCACGTCCCATCATCATGCCGCCTAAAGCACCATAACCAACTCCTCTAGAGAAACCACCACCACTTCCACCACCTGGATGATTGTTTTTGTTCTTAGAGATAAAAATAACCAATGCGATGATTCCGAATATAATGACAAACATCGTCCACCCTTTATTTTGACCATTTGACGAAGTATATTCCTTACTGTTATATTCTCCTTTTGCCAATGCCATTAAAACAGTCGTCGTACGGTCTAAGGCCTCGTAGTATTTCCCTTGTTTAAGATAGGGTAACAATTCACTTTCTTGAATGCGCTTCACGGCTAAATCAGGAATAGCACCTTCTAATCCATACCCCACAGTGATGTAATAATCTCTATTTCCTTCACCGCCACCAAGACTCAGAAGTACAATCACTCCATTGTCTAATTTCGTTCTTCCAACGCCCCACGTTTCACCGAGCTCTGTCGCAAATTCATTCGCGGTAAGTCCGTTTAGATCATCAACAATGACAATCGCAATTTGATTGGAAGTAGAGTCATTAAACGCAATTAATTTCTGTTCTAATTGATTAATTTCTTGATTGCTTAAAAATGCTTTTTTAGTCAAAACATTGACCATTCTCTGCGGATATGGTCGTTTTGGGACTTCTAATTCTTTTGCAAGAAGATTTGAAACCGTAAAAAAGATAGCAAGTGTAAAAAAGATTATTTTTCTCATAATTTAATCTCCAAAAGATAGTTCATCTGTGAGTTCATTGATATCCTCTCGTTGATGAGGGAAATGTTCTTTTAGTTTGAAACCACACAACTTAATTCCTCCCGCTAATCCTAAGACAAATTCCTCTTTTTTAAAGTGCGAAATGACGAGTTCCATTACTTCATTCCAGAAGTCTTCAGGAACAATATTGTTAATACCCTCATCGCCAATAACAGCAAATTCTCGAGATTCAAGTGCGAGATAAAATAAGACACCATTCTTCAATTCGGTTTTGTTCATTTCTAGCTGATCAAAAACTTCAAACGCCCTTTGGAAAACATCTTCAGGGCGCGAAGTATCAATGTGTAAACGAATTTCACCGGAGGTATTTTTCTCCGCCAATTGAATAGCGGCAATAATTTCTTGTTGCTGCTCGGAATTAAAAAAATCTGCTGCTTTCGTCATAGTCATTACATATTGCTAATGTCTGGTGCTGTTTCTGCTCCAACTGCTGCTTTGAAGAACCCAAATTCTTTGAACCCAAACATTTTTGCCATCAGGTTTTTTGGAAATGTAACAATTTTCTTGTTAAATGTTTCTACTTCAATATTGTAACGCTTTCTCTCAGTAGAAATTCTATTTTCTATTCCTTCGTATTGTGTTTGGAAATCTCTGAAAGCATCCACTGATTTTAATTCAGGATAACGCTCAACTGTCATCATTAAACGACCAAGTGACTGTCCAAATTGATCTTGCGCTGCTTGAAACTTTTCGATGTTTTCAGGTGTTAAATTGTTGGCATCTATTTGAATACTCGTTGCTTTAGCACGCGCTTCGATGATGTCGGTTAACGTCTCTTTTTCAAAATTAGCAGCCTTTTGAACGATGGCTAACAAGTTTTTCGTTTTATCCATTCGTGATTGATAGGAGTCTTCGACTTGTGCCCATTGTTTCTTTACTGTTTGCTCCGCTGTAGCCATAGAGTTATACGATGAGCAACTAAATACGCCCATAAGAACTAATCCTAAAATAACGATTAACGTTCCCTTTCCTTTTAAAAAATTATTCATTTTCTTTATGTTTAAGGCACTAATATAGAAAAATTTCATGTACAAATAAAAAGAGCACCATTGTTTTATCAATCGTGCTCTTCTCTATTGGATATTGAATATTATCCAATTAATGCTGCAATCTCTTTTTGAACAGTTTTACCCTTGTCTTCGTTGTACCATTTCTGTAAAGCAATTTTTAAATCGTCATGCTCTAATCCTTCCGCTTTCCCTTGATTAAAGTAATCTTGGCAAGAAACAGGTCTTGGTCCCCAAACTTTTAAATCCTTTCCTTCTGTATCACGAATGATCAACTTCGGAATAGACTTTCCGCCGTTCGTTAAGTAGTTATCAATCTCAGAACCATTGTCTCTCAATTGAATTTCTAACTCAATATTTGGATTGAGTTCCGCCATCTTTTCAATAAAAGGAACCAAATGAGCCGCATCACCACACCAAGGTTCGGTAATTAACACCCATTTTTGCTTTCCTGCAACATTCTTAATCTTTTGAGTTGTTTCATCTTCGATAACGCCGTTTTTCAACCAACGATTCATTCGTGACCAATTCAATTTTGCATAATCCAAAAAATCTGGATCATTATACGGTTCTTTTGGAGAATCTGTTGTGATAACGTCTTCAAAATGTGTGATATATTCCTTGAAATTCATATTATTTATTTTTCAGTGAAATTAGTAACTATTTTAAGATGGATGTGTAATAAATGTTACACTTTGCAATTTAATAACGTTTAAAATTAAAGTTAGAGAATTGAATGAAATTTAGTGTAGTTTTTTAATCGCCATGTTCGTAAAGTTATGTGTAGAGTTTATCGAAGTGAACACAAAGGATTTGATATCTTAATCTATATTAATTGTACCTCGTGTCTCAGAAAAAAACCACTACTTAGACGTAATATTCCCTACCTTTGTTAGAATAAAGCAATGAAAAAATGAGCAATCAAAATAATTATATATATCTTCCTCTGGAAGGATTAGAAAGCGAACATTGTGCGATTATTATCGAAAATGAACTTTCTAAAATCAAGGATATTTCAAATCTCAAAGTAGAACTCAACAATCGAAGAGCAGTTTTTACTGTTAGCGATAATGCCATAGTTGCATCTATTGTTCAACGGATTAAAAATGTAGGTTATGGCGTTCCAACGGTCAAGAAAACCTATCCTGTGTTAGAAATGTCGTGTGCTTCTTGCGCTGGAAGTGCCGAATCTGCGGTAAAATCTACCAGTGGAGTAGTGGAAGCTTCCGTCAATTATGGAACGGGAAATTTAACGGTGGAATATTTCCCCAATATGCTGAATGCCGCTAAACTCAAAAAAGTGGTGCAAGATGCCGGTTATGATTTGTTTATAGAAGACGAAGACGAAGACAAACAGCAAGAAACCTTGGAGGCGATGCATGAGAAACGGTTGCATCAGCTAAAACTAAAATTGATTTGGGCGATTGTATTTTCGTTACCGTTGATGATTATCGGAATGATTTTCATGCACATGCCTTACGCAGATGAAATTATGTGGGTATTATCTACGCCCGTTGTTTTTTGGTTAGGAAGAGATTTTTATATCAACGCCTGGAAACAAGCCAAACATCGTTCTGCTAATATGGATACTTTGGTGGCGTTAAGTACAAGTATCGCTTATTTCTTCAGTGTTTTCAATGTTGTTTTTGCTAGTTTTTGGGAGAAAAGAGGACTGGAAGCACATGTTTATTTTGAAGCTTCGGCGGTTATTATTGCGTTTATTCTGCTAGGTCGATTTTTAGAGGAAAAAGCGAAAAGCAACACTTCATCTGCGATTAAAAAATTAATTGGACTGCAACCGAAGATTGTCACGATCATCGATAAAGACGGAAATAGTCAACAAGTAGCCATCGAAAATATTCAAATTGGCGATATTATACAAGTGAAACCCGGCGAGAAAATTGCCATCGATGGAATTGTTCTGAATGGCGAATCGTATGTCGATGAAAGTTTGTTGAGTGGCGAAGCGATGCCTGTTTTGAAATCCAAAGGAGAACACGTATTTGCGGGAACGATCAATCAGAAAGGTGGTTTTCAGTTTTCAGTAGAAAAAGAAGTAGGACAAACCATTTTAGCACAAATCATCAAAACAGTTCAGGATGCACAAGGAAGTAAAGCGCCTGTTCAGAAATTAGTAGATAAAATCGCCGCTGTTTTTGTTCCAATCGTCATGGGAATTGCGTTGCTGACTTTTGTAGTTTGGTTTATTTTTGGTGGAGAAAGTGGTCTCGCACATGGAATTTTGGCCGCCGTTACCGTATTGGTAATCGCTTGTCCGTGTGCTTTAGGTTTGGCCACTCCAACGGCTATTATGGTTGGAATGGGCAAAGGAGCTGAAAATGGAATTCTGATTAAAAATGCCGAAAGTTTAGAAATCGCTAAGCATGTGAATACCATTATTCTGGATAAAACAGGAACGATTACCGAAGGAAAACCAGTAGTCACCGATGCATTTTGGTTGACGGAATCGGAGAGCGATAAAGCGGTGTTAGTGAGTATGGAAAGAATGTCGGAACATCCGTTGGCAGATGCAATTGTGAATAAATACGAAGACATTCCAACCATCCAATTGACCGCGTTTGATAGTTTGCTAGGAGAAGGAATAGAAGCGAACCATGAATCGTTGAAGTACTATATCGGCAATCAAAAATTGGTGACGGCTCATACGGTTACTATCGCAGATGAATTGATTTCCAAAGCGCAACAATGGAGTGCCGAATCGAAGACCGTGATTTGGTTTGCGAATGAAAAAGAAGCACTCGCAGTAATTGCCATTGCCGATAAAATAAAGGAAACATCCGTTGCTGCTATTCGCCAATTACAGGAATTAGGCATTGAATTATACATGTTAACAGGTGATAACGAAGGAACTGCCAAAGCCATTTCTGCGCAAACAGGCATAAAGAATTACCGTTCCGGCATGTTACCGCAGGACAAAGCTGATTTCGTTGCACAATTACAGAAACAAGGAAAAGTAATTGCCATGGTCGGCGACGGCATCAACGACAGTACCGCTTTAGCACAGGCAGACATTAGTATCGCTATGGGAAAAGGCAGTGACATTGCCATGGAAGTTTCCAAAATGACAATTATTTCCTCCGATTTACTAAAAATCCCACAAGCGATCAAGCTATCGAAATACACGGTTGCGACGATTCATCAGAACCTATTCTGGGCATTTATCTACAATCTCATCGGTATTCCAATCGCAGCGGGCGTATTGTATGTTTTTAATGGTTTTTTATTGAATCCGATGATCGCAGGAGCCGCCATGGCGATGAGTAGCGTGAGTGTGGTGAGCAATAGTTTGAGGTTGAAATGGAAGAAGTTGGGGTGAAAATATTCTCCGAGTTTTAACGTTTCTTTTTAACGGAATTTTATATATTTACAAAGTGTAAAAATAGGCCTATTAAATTATTTGATTTGAACGGTAAACGATTAAAATCGATTTTATATTTGATTATCAGTATGTTAAATTAAAAAGATATAGTGGATATAAACACAATAGCGTTTAAGCCACAAGTTGTGCGTCAGTGAAAAAAAAGCCAACACTCGGTCAAGCACATTTGGTTTTTGCCAACGCACAAAGCCAACGCTGAAAAACCAAAAGAGCTTGCCCTTTCCCACCGCACCTAAACAGAATACCTACATTGTATACAGGGTTAAAATTATTTTGCGGTGCTAGAGCTATATCATTATTGCAATCCTAAAAT
>JBEBRN010000117.1:0-6522 GCA_040394775.1 Taishania pollutisoli | reverse complement strand
TCAGGCAGTTGAATGAGATTCATATTCACATAAATTTCATTCTCTGTGTTATTGACGTAGCTAGGTAATGAGAAATTATAGTCATAAGTAAGTGCATTTTCACTAGTCTTGATATCATAACTATCTAACTGATACTTATTACTTCCCTTTGCAGTTATTCTTTCAGCATTTGATTTCTTTCCTTTTTCAGTACTAACTCTTTTCAGTGCTTGTTTGAAATCTGCTGCATAATATCCTGTAAAAAGAAGTTTACCATTTCCTGTCAACTTATCGTTCTCAATAGAAACATACGCAGTATCAACCATTAATGTTTTGGCTGCTGGTAAGACAGGAACAGTAACAATCTCGTAGCCATTATTCAAGTTGATAAGGGCTTCTTTCCCTTGAATAAAGTCTGATGGAAATCCAAAAGCAAGTTGATCATCCGTTGCATCGAGGAAAATGTATTTATTTGATTGTTTGTCAAAATAAGCAGCAATCATATGATTATCAATGACTGGACTAGGTATTTCCTCATATTTATAGGGAAGATCTACTGTTCCAATCCATGCCTGATGTGCTTTTATTCCTTGAAGTTCTAACAACTGGACAATAAGCGTTGCCATATCTTTACAATCGCCATACCTCCTACTCATTACAAGACTAGGGTCACGAGGAATAAAACCACCTAAACCGTCTTCAATAGCTATGTATTTGATATTTGCTTGTACCCATTGAAACACTTTCTTTACTTTTTCCAATTCGGTATCTTCAGGTGCAATAATCTCATCGACAATCGCTTGGAGATCCAAATTGCTCTTACAAGTCACTTGACTAATAAGAGAAACATACCAATCATGTAAATCCTTTACATTTTTTAAGACGCCCACTTTATTACCGTTTCCATCAATATAGCTACTAATTCTTGAAATCATGTGAGGCACAAAATACCGTACATCAGGACTGGATAATTCTGATTTATACATCTCGACTGTATCCACCTTCCATTGGTACACCGTTTTACCTCTATTGTGCTTTTTTGAGTAATTCACATCTGTCGAGTCCATATTAAAATAGACCAAATCTAGGTCGATTCCATCTTCAACAGTTATTGTTAAGGATTTGTTTAGCTGAGGATAACTCGAACTAAAAAAACCAGAAACACTTAAGTGAGGATCTGTTATTTCTTGGGTATATTCCAGATTCAAAATACTCTCTTTTCTTAAGCCATCATATGAAAATGACGTCGTTGTTCCGTTATCATAAAAGACATCTTCAGAAATAGCATCTTTAGTGTTGAATTCACGCACTTTTACTTTTTCATACTTATCTTTACCTTTCATTTTGTTCAACGCATACACTTCTTTATTTTTTAATTCTTCAAAGAAGGAAGAGAAAATATAATCATCTTTAAAAAATCCAGCTCGATCAGTCATTAAGTATACTCTACGTTGAATGGTTCGAATTATCTCAACGCCTTTTTCTTTATGATGCGAAATAGTTACATTCGTTTGATCTTTTACCACTACATAATCGTATTTTGGATAAAGTTCTTTCAACTTTACCAAATCACTAGGGTTTTGTCCCCAGCTTACAAGCACCATTAAGGTGAAAAAAATCAATAATACTATTCTCATTTCTTCTCTATTGCGATAGCATTTCCATTGACGTAAGTAATAATACGGTCAACACTTCCATCTTTATTATAGTAAGTCGATTTACCATGAAGTATACCTATTACATACTGCTCCTCTGACTGCTTTTTGCCATTCTTGTAATATGAAGTATATATTCCTACCTCGTTTCCTTCGCTAAATTGTCCTTCTTCTTTCAGTTGACCATTTTGGTAATAAACCTTAGATGGTCCTTCTCTTAGATCCTTATCATATGTTTGCTCTTCTGCTAATTGTCCATTTTCATAATGCTTTATGTAAGGACCTTCAAACCAACCCTTATTAATCGAGAATTCACGAGCTTTTTTACCATTCTTCCAATACGTGGTGATGTGAGCTGTTTCATCCTTCATCTCTTTCGTTACCATTTTACCATTTTCATCCATGTAGGTATATGTTTCGATGTAACCATAAGTATACTTTCTTTGATGATCTTGTTTCTTACCAACGTAATAGAATACATCTCCGTGAAGTTCACCTTCAGAGTAATTTGCTTTAAAATCTATATCACCTTCGTCATCGTAAGTCTCGTAAAGTCCATCTAATTCATCGTGTAAATAAGTTGCAATACGAATTAATACGCCGGCATCATTATACACTTTCCAAACACCATTCATATTCCCATTAACATATTCTCCTTCTGAAGATAGTTTTCCATTTGGATGATATTTTTTCCATTGTCCTGTTTTCCTGCCATTAAATACTTTTCCTTGAGATAAAATAGTTCCGTCAGGGTATAAGAAAACTTGATTGCCGTGATACTGATTGTTAAAGACATCAACAGTCATATAAATAGGGCACTCAGCACATTTTCGCAAAGTATCTATCCGTTCCCCTGGATTTTGAAAAATTGTATCAAAAGCGACGCCAGCTGTATCATAGTAAATCTCAAACATACCGAGATCATCTTTATAATACATCGAGATTGTTGGTCTTCCCATCACATCATATTCCGTACGGAATCCTTGCAAATCTTGGCCACTATAAAATCGAGAAATTTTTAAACTTTTATTTTTATAGTAGGTATTCCAAGGACCATCACTTTCACCATCTTTCAAATAGCCTTGACTGAAAAGAGAGTTGTTGCTGTAATAGTTGTTGTAATATCCTTCAGAGACACCATCTTTATTGAAACCATAACTTATCTCTAATTCACCATTCGGATAAATCTCTTTATGTGTCCCCACTAATTTACCATTCTTATAGTCTTCCTTTTGTCGCAATGAACCATTATATTCATAGTATTTCCATTCACCAATACGGCCATCTTTACTAATTTGACCTTCTGTATTTTTCATTCCGTTAGGATAATAACTCACATAATCAAGTATTCCTTTTTTACGATCTCCTTGTGAGATAATTTCTCCTTTTTCATTGAAATATTTATACGCATCGATCACTCCTTTAGTGAAGGTATGTTCCGACAATTTCCAACCGGCTTTTGTATATTCAATTTCTTGCCCATTTTGCTTTCCACGCTCATCAAGATTCTGAATCTTACGTTTATTCCCATTTTTAAAATAATATTCCCAAGTTCCAACGGCAATGCCTGCCTTGAATTGTCCTTTGGCATCTAGGTTACCATTTTCAAAGTAGCTAACATATTCGCCATCGCTATCATTATTGATGAAATTTTCTTTATAGCTCACTTTACCCGATTTAAAATATGTAATTCGTTCACCTTGGAGACTTCCCGCTTTCATTGTTGCAACACGGTAAGGTTCCCCTGAATCATAATAAGACTTTACGGGCCCATCACCTTTACCATCAATAACGCTGTGCTCTGATTCTACTGATCCAATTGGATAATATTCCACCAATGTCCCTGATGAAATATCATTATTCTTATAGGGTACTTTACGTGACAAAATACCATTTTCGTATATCAATACATCTCCATCGATTATACTATTTTTAAACGGAAGTTTTAGACTAATCAAGCCATTCGGTTGGTAGATAAAGGAAGTGTCTGCTCCTTTTCCATCTTTCATCATTTGTTGTTCTTTTAACCTTCCATTGGTGTTATAGTACTTCCAAAGTCCTTCTTTTAATCCGTTCTCATTAAAAGTTCCTTCCGCTGTCATTCGTCCAGAACCACCATAAAACCTAACATCTCCAACAATTGTTTCGCCATCGCTTTTAATATCAAAATCACCTAAGAAATCAATGTAATGATACTTCGTATTTCGGTTCACCTTAGTCTTTCCAAATCCAATAAAAGTCAAATCAGCTTCTTTACTATTTTCAGTGAGATAATTCGTTGCCCATACGTAAGCATCTTTCATCACCTTTGTATTCTTATCAATCGTTGCTTTAATTTTTTCATTTTCTACATAAGCAGAAATGACATAACTAAAACCTTCAAACTTATTTTTATTCAATAATTCAACATAAAACTTCCCATATGTTTGATACCAATAATCATTTTCATCCCCACCTTCTTCTTTTAATTGGTTAGCAATTAGATGTAATTGTTTAATAAACGGAAATTTCAATTTACCAGGAACTTTATATTTATCACGAAGTGCTACATAGTTGTGCACCAATTGATCAATACCTGCGTACATGGAGTTGCCTCCAAGATCTAAATCATTTGAACCAGCGAAATCTTCATCTGTCCAATATTTTGTGCTTGCCATATAGTCACCTTTACGCAACTCAGCGAAGTTATTACGATTTGCCGCCGAATGCATTAAATACATTCCCATCGCCATCAATCCCTTGGATGTTTGCTGCTCAGCGAAAGCGATTTGCGCCATGACTAAATGTACCCGATCATAGAATGGATTGACTTCAATCGTTTTTTGAAATGTAGCATAGGCTTCCTTAACATCACCTTCTAAATACTGAGAAAGACCAAGATTGTACCATAAAGAATAATTCATAGGATATTCCTTCAAGATACTTTTGTACATTGTCTGTGCTTTATCGTATTCTTCTAATTTATCGAGTGCTGTTCCATAATTTAAGTAGAACTCTGTTGGTAATTCATGTCTAAAATACCAATATTTATCTCCAATTTCGGTTACTTTTTTATATTCTTCCAATTGGTTCAACGCTGCCATTTTCATATGAACCGCAAAACGAAAGAATAAAGAATCCCCTTCATAGACTTTATTGATCTCTTCTAAGGCAAGCTTGTATTCTCCATCATTTAAATACTTCTCTCCTTTTAATAATACGTCAATTGATGGTTCATAATTCAATTTTTCTTGTCCAAATAAAAAAGTTCCAAATGAGCAAGCTAAAATTGCAATAATTAGGTAATTACTATGTGTTTTTTTCATAATGTACTATGTTAAGCTTATCAAACCTAACTAATTATTTTTAAAAATAAAAGTGTTTTTAAAAATCAAAATTGGTAATAAAATGCTCTGCATACTATTTTAAAAGAGTTATCAATTATTATTTCCCGAAAAAAAACAACTATTAAAAACGGATAATAAACTTATAATCAGAGGAATATAAATAAAAAAATAAGATGTATTTACAAAATGAGTTTACCTTAATAAGTTAAATTTACAAAAATAGATTCCTTCTAAATGTACGAAATTTATCGATAAATCATTGGTTGATCTTCGGTATTAATGATAATGATATCCAAAATTAACCTTGCCATAACTTTTCGAAATAAGCCAATACTGCATTTCAGAAGTTGAGTATCATTCTATCCCATTCAGTCAATCATTTTTACATTTTAAGTATTAAAATTGTATTTATTTTTATAATTTCATATATTTAGATTTACGTTTAGCTCATAAAAGAGCTTATTTTTAAATTAAAACACATTACTATGAAAACATTTACAAAAGTTTTCGTTTTCCTTTTTATAGGATTTAATCTAAACGCACAAGAAGTTATTTTTTCTGCTTCTGACTCCTTAAGCTTTTCAAGTTGGACATTTTTTGAAGTTACACAAGGTGGGGACGGTTTCAATTGGCATTTGGCCGATGTATCTCCTATTAATGGTATGACTAGTCAAGGGTATGCACTTCAAAGTAATTCGTTGAATCCGATTCAACCTATTACACCCAATGATTTTGCAGCATCACCAGCTATTGATCTTTCAAGTTACTCGAACGCTCAACTAAGTTGGAGTAGAGGTGCTGGTTCGGATGTTGACTTTGCGGAAAACTATTCTGTTTATGTCGTGTATGATTCAGTCACTTCAGATAACATGATTCCAATAAATCCATTGGATATTGTTTATACGGAAACAATTGCAGCGGGACAACAAATGTTGACACGCACCGTAGATATTTCTCATATATGCGGAAAGAATAATGTGTATATCATGTTTCGTCATCATGATTGTACAAATCAATATTTTCTTGTAATAGATGATGTACTTATTACTACTGACACCACTTTATCTACTTCAGAGTTAAATACCGTTAAATTAAGTATTTATCCAGTTCCTGCAGAAGAGATGATGACCATTGAATGTGCTGAGGCGATTACAACATTAAAAGTATTGGATGCGCAAGGTAGAGAAGTTCAAATAGATTTCAATACATTAACTAATAACATGAACGTTACATCTTTAGCAAAAGGGATTTATACGGTTGTTGTACGCACCGAATCAGGTAAAATTACAACAGAGAAATTTATAAAATAAATTATTTCACATGAAATATCCTTGACCTACGTATCCTTTTGATGCACTAGCTTTAATGAAAATCGCAAGTTCTTTCGAATTTGCGATTTTTTTATTTGTTCAAGGTAAACGTCTTTTGAACGTAAGAACAAATAAGTATAAAATTTTTGGCTATTTCAATATCGGACTAGCATTGAGTAAGCAGAGGTAAAACAATCGGGTTAAAATTATTTTGCGGTGCTAGAGCTATATCATTATTGCAATCCTAAAATG
>JBEBRN010000116.1:0-6580 GCA_040394775.1 Taishania pollutisoli | reverse complement strand
CGGGCTAAAACCGCAACTTCGCTATCGCTACGCTGCGTTTAAGCCTTACTTGTTGTGCGTTCGGTGTTCTTTTTTCGTCTTGATTTTCATTCGTTTGTACGGATTTCTTTCAGCGTTGGCAAAGACATACTCTTTTGCAATTTTTGGTTGAAGCATTGGCTGGTGCGAATTGCAAATGTGTATGGCTTTCAGTGTTGGCATATTAATTCAACTTTATATTTTTCTATTTGTTTATCCCAGTTTTCATCATTACTAAGTATTTCCTGGTATGGATTCTGTATCATTATTGGAACATACTCAGCTTTATTCATTTCTGAACGATTGACTAAATATAGCCAATAATCATCTTTCTTTAGTTTCGCTACAGAATACTCATTTCTTGACCAAAAAAAATATGGTGTTTCACCATCATAGGATTTTACCTCAATAAATCGATTTGGAAATTTATCAGATTCGTGGTTATAAGAAGCGATATCATATCCCTCATTAACTATGTATTCAGCTACCCAATCTATTTCTTTCTGCTCATTAAGTCTTGCAAATTCAAAATTTAAAACAAATTTTTCGGCTTCTTCTCCATAAATTTGTTGTTGCTCCATTGCTTTCCTAAAATCCTCAATACCAATCTTCCTTTTTTTAATTTCAGGTAATACAGTCTTATCAAATAGTTTCTTGTAGCGATTATTAATGATAAAACTGTTAAGTTCAGTAGTCGGATGACTTTTAATTGCTTCAAAGTCAATCAATAATTGCTTGAAATTGGAATATTTTAAGCTAAAAGCTCGGTTGTTTATCTGTAATGACTTGTAAATTATATCGTGGGATAAATAATCAGAACAGAATATTTTGTGAAATTCATCATCATCTTTTAATGCCTTGAAAAGATATTCAACGAATTTATCTCTCATTTGGCTTATGCTATTCAATGAATCAACAACACCGTTATTTAAAGATAGAAAATCGTTTTCAAATACTAATATTTCAGTTTTTATGGCTATTTCAAGACAACCATCAAAAATACTTCTACCATCAATTACTCGGTTATAAAATAATTTTTCGATGTCAGTTTTTGTATATGTAGCTTCCTGATTTCCTTTTAATGTACTTAGTAGTTCAAAGAAATAATTTGGAGTGCCAAAATTTCTATATTTTCTAAGTTCTTCTAGCATAATTAGAGATTAAATCATTAATTATGTCTGTTTCATCATTATTGTCAATTCTTTGAAAAAGAGGAATATCATCATTGATAATTTCTTCCATTCGCTCTATTTTCAATCGAAGTCGATCATTAATGACTTCATCTATTGAATCTTTTGACAGTATATAGAAATATTTTGTTAATTGATTTTCATCTAAACCGACTCTGTGAATACGATCTTTAGATTGAATAAAATTGGAACAATTGTAATCTCTTTCTAAATAGATAGCATTATGACAACCTTTATGCAATGAGATTGATTCAGCAACAGAAAAAGGATTGGCAATAATTACCTTAAAATCATTATTGAGTGGATTATTAAATTCCTTAATAGTTTCTTCTCTTTCTTCCTGTGGAATTTCTCCAATTAGAAGCTTTGATTCAATTCCGTTTTGATTTAAAAAAGATTGTAACTCTTTAGCATTTTGGATGAAAATAGTCCAAATAATTACCTTTCCGTTTTCAGGAAAAATTTCTTCTATTAGCAATGACAAAATGCTTCTAAATTTTTTTGGTGTTTCAACTGCTGGATAATTTATAATCTTATTAAAGAACTCGGAATCATTAACGAACTCATCAGTATCTGTGGTAAAAATAGCATTTGGGTCAAATTCACCATTTAACTCATTATTCTCCAAAGAATCTCTCAAAGTTCTTGATAAAAGAGATGGATTCGTTGATGCTTGTCTTAACCGAATAAGTTTTGCCCTATTAAGAATATCTTTTACTGTAGCAGAATTATTCTCTTTAAAGTGAGGAAGATATTGAGATTCTATAAAATCATATATTTCCCTTTGATGGGAATCCATTTCAACTGGGATGTATTTTTCTTCTATTGGTGGTAGCTTGAGATCTTTCTTCTTAATTCTTATAAAATAAGGAGAAATGTTATCTTTTAATTCCTGTACCCGTTGTGATTCAGGCGAGTTATTATTAGTCATATCCTCCAAATTGTGATAATGAAACTTTAGAATTTCTTTAAATTTGAAAGGATAGATAAATTTATAAAGATTGAAAATATCTTGATACCCATTTGGAACTGGAGTACCAGTTAAAATTACTCTCGATACTGCTTCTTTTGATATTTCTGTTACACTTCTGCCCCAAACACCTTCTGGATTTTTTATTCTGTGAGCTTCATCAACTACAACCATTGTTTTGTTTCGTTTCAAAAAATCAATAATGTCATTTTGAAAACGGTCAACACCACCGTGAAAAATTAATGTTAGTTCTGGTGAGCTTGGTGAATATAAATGTTCTAATTTTTGTTTCACTGAAATATCACTATCACCAGACATTCTAAAAGAGTTTGGTTTATATCCAAAACACTCTGAAAATTCATTTTCCCAAGGAGCAAAAGATGAAAGAGGTCCAACAACCAAAAGTTTATCTACGTGACAAGGATCTTCTTTAGGTAAACTTTTCAAAAACGCGTATGCTCCATAAACTATTGATGTTTTACCAGCACCAGGCACAGCAAAATTGCAAGAGTTTTGAGCAAATGCCATATGAAAGGATGAAAGCAATTGCAATGGATAGAGTTTTCTTGTTAACGTTTCTTTAAGGACTTCCTGAAAATTGTCAAATTGAGTTACTAAAGACTTATTCTCTTTAAACTCATTATCTCTAATTGCTCTGGCATTTTCACTAAACACTTCAAAATTTTCTTCCTCTTTAGAAAATGCCTGTAATTCTTCTTGTATATTTTCTGTGAATTGAAAATCGTAATTATACTTTCCCAGCAACCCTTGAATCTCTTGAAGAGTTTTTATTTGTGTTTCATCACGAAATGGAATAAAAACGGAGTTAGATTCTATAAAGTAATTGAGTCTTTTGAGAGAAATTAAAAGTCTTTTGTTTTGTAATAGCGATTCTGTATCTCCATTTATGATAAAGAGATTATCTACGATATTGACATCTATAGAATAGCTCATTATAAGTTCTTGTTTATTTGATATCCAATCTGTTGTATTCTTTTGGTTTTATCTTGAACTTCTTCAACTTCATCAGCAGGTATTTTATCGACTTCAATTCCCTCTAATAATTCAATTATATGAGATAAAACTCTAGAAGGTGATTTTTTTTGAAGTGAATTGAAAATTTTATCACCTAACTCTTGAACCATTCGTTGTACTTCAGGTTTAGCAAATGCCTTGTGTCCAGTTTTTATTGCTTCAAATGTCTGAGAGGCTCTCTTTATAAGTTTCTCAGGTTCTTCTGCAGCTTTATTATAACCAACTAGATATTTGTGGTCGTTCAGGTTTTCTAAAAATGCACTTGTATCGTTTTCGAATATCGAACTTTCAAAAAAGAGTTTATCTCTTGCGTTTAAATGTTTCTCTAGGTTAGCCGAGTTAAAATCAATTTCAGGTTCTTTAGGAAGTTTTCTGATAATTTCATTATGCTTAGAAGAAAAACTCTTCCAAATTTCTTTATCCCCAAAAAAGTGTTTATCGCTATTTCCTTCCGCTAAATTTCTAAATTCTTTCCCATCATATTCATTCCTAAACCTTAGATAATCAAATGCAATAATTTTTAAATCATCAACATCACTATCTGTATAACCGTCAAATGCCTTTTTACTTGATTCTCCGTAAAACGTATTTAACCATTTGGTTAATGATAAAAACTGATCTTCTCTACTGTCAAGTTGAGTGTAAATACCATCATATTCAAGATATTCAAGATACTCGTCCATCACAGCCATTGTATCAAGATACTTTCGTATTTCTCCCTCTGTTTCTCCCATCCAATCTGAAATACTTTTGATTGCTTCAGTTTCAGAGATTTTGGGAGTTAATTTATCGAATATTTGCTTAGCTTTAAGATACTTTTCAATTGGGTTGTAGCCCAATTTTTCATCTTCACCCATTTGATAGGTGGTTTCAAGTCTTTCAATTTCGATTGGGTTTTCATCAAGGGTAACAGGTAATACAATGGCTTTGAAGTAACCAGTTCTATCAACTTTGTTCAAGAGCATTGCTCTTCTGTTACCATCAATTATTACCCCATCTTTGGTAATAATTCCAACTTTTTGCTGACCAAACTCTCTTATACTTAACTCGGTTTTTTTATTTCGGTCAATCTTTGACTCCCATAAAAGTTTTTCAATTAAATCTCTTCCTTCTTCTGTCTCAACGTTAATGGCTTGATTTTGCTTTTCTAAAGATTTAGTTCTGCTGAGAATCCTTCCATTGTATTTATTGTATATTAAAAATGAAAGCGGAATATTGTAAACCTTTTCTGTTTTAAGTTGCTTTTCCCACATTATTTCGTGGTTTAGCAAATCAGTTCGGTTTTTATCCCTTTCGATAATCTCCTGTATTTTTTGTATTCTAACTTCTTTGTTCATAGTTACTTTTTGTTTGCGATGGAAGAAATTTTATTGACAGCATATAAAGCAAAAACTTGTTTGATGGGTATTATAGTTTTGTTCTTAAATACTACTTTTTCTGTTTGCTCAAATGTTGAATTTGGACAGCCAACTTTTTCAATAATTTCTGCAATTTCATCTACAAGAATTGTAGGTTCTTTTAACTTCTCAACCGAGATTTGCTTTTCATACATATCTTGGAGTTGAACTTTATTTCCAATCTTTTCAGAAAACCCATTGTTGATGATTTTCAGAAATCTCTTGCCACCCTTGAAACTTTCGATAAGAGGTTCTAATTCTTGGTAGTATTCATCCTCAACTTTTTGGACAGGAAAGCCTTCTCCTGTTCCATATTGAATAGAAGTAAACCATTTATTTTTTGTTTTACTACTTTTATCAATATCGTAATTAGATAATGTTACTGTTAAATTACCATCTTTTATTGGGTGTCTTCTAAATCTTGCACCCTTGTTCTTTACGGGAGGATTATTAAATTCCTTTAGTTTATAGGTATTTAAATTAAGTACTCCTTCAAGTTTAGGTGTTTTGATTATAATCAAGTTCTTGGGCTTACTAAGTTTTAGAAACTGCAATGTTGTTTCTGCCAAGGCTCGACTAACAGCACAGCAGACAGCATTACCTACAAGTCTCCATTTAGTGTTTTCAGAACCAATAAACTGATAAGTTATTGGGAATCCCATAATAATTGCCGCTTCCCTTACAGTAGGTAATCTGTATTCTCCATCTCCTTTTCTATTAATCTCTGATTTGTAAATAATAGACTCCCTTGAGTTAGCAATTTTAGTTGCAGTTATAGTTCTGCTTGGGTTATTACTATTCTCTGGAAAAGACATTTTTCCCATATAAGGGTGGTTCTGTTTCCAAAATTTCGAAAACCTCCACTCAACCTCATAAACTCCAGTATCATAGAAATGATCTGTAATCTGATTCTGAGGAATTCTAATATCATAATTTATGTCTTTTACTTCTATGAAATTTTCCTTCTGAAATGGGGATGGAAAATTTTGTTGAATAGTTTTTATCGATTTATATAACGGTAAGTCTCCTTTTAATTTTGGATTAGAATGAGTGTGCTTGGGAACTATAAGTTTCTTCTGTTTGATAATCTCGCCTGATATTACTCGCTTTCTTGCTTGTATTGATCCATAGTCTGCTGAATTAATTACAGTTGTATTTTCAAATAGATCAATGGCTATTTTATTAGGACTAATTTTATGCTCATTCGCCCAATCTGTTAGACCTAAATCTTTAAAGGTATATGCGGTTTGTAAATATCTTTTGGAATTTACAACGTTTTCCATAAACCAAGCTTTAAGAGTAGAATTTGGTTGATGTTTTTTTACAGCTACTACCTTTAAGAAAGTCTCTGTTAATTTTACTCCTAAAGATTTATCTGCCTTTCCTGATTTGTTAGAACTTGAAAAGCTAACACAAGGTGGGCTTCCGAGTATGATATCAGTGTTCGGAATAGAGTTGATTTCATCAATAGAATTATCGAAATCTAAAATGTTCTTCGGACTACATTGTAAATTAAAGTTATGATTATAAGTGTCTACAGCAGGTTTCCAATGGTCATAACCGTAAATTATATCATATCCCATTTGTCTGAAGCCTTCGGAAAAGCCTCCTGCTCCACAAAAAAAGTCTATTACTGTTAATTTATTCATCTATGGGTCAAATATACGTTTTTCTAATTTTTCAAATCAATTCAGCGTTGGCAAAAAACAGGCTCTTTTGGTTTTTTGAGCGTTGGCTCGTGTGTCGGCAAAACCAAATGTGCCTGTTTGTGCGGTTGGCTTTTTACACTGGCGCACAACGTTTCGGGTATTGCCGAAGGCGGGGATTTTTAGCACTAAAGTTCAATAGAAGAACGAATGCTGAACCTTGCGCAAATGCCCCAATAGAAGCCGTTCAGCCCCGCTTTTGGTAATACCTTGTTGAACAAAAGCTTCGCTAGCCTGATAACTCAATCCATATCACAATAATAC
>JBEBRN010000115.1:0-6601 GCA_040394775.1 Taishania pollutisoli | reverse complement strand
GACTTCTTGGCGCATAGAAACCGAATCTATTCCAAGACCTCCTCTGGTAAGAACACTTTCCTTCCGTCAATCACTGCGACATCTACATAAAGAGAATCACTCTTAAAGTGAATCAGCGTTCGATTGCTGATTTTGGACGTCATGTTGCTGTGGACACTCATCCTTTTCTCTATGCCTCTTATGTCGTTTCTGTTCGTCAGTACCGACTTTTGCAGTCTTGCTTCCTTCACTCCTATCTTCACAGATAGCGAGCTTGCAACTTGCTAAACCTTCAAGGCGTTACCCTTGTGGTTGAGGGACTTACACCCTCTGGAAAGATTACACACGCTTATATGGATATCACAAAATATATTTGTATTTTTGAATTTTTATGATAACTTCAACAAGCGTGTGCTTCTGCTCATGCAGAGCACACACCCGCAAATGGCACATTTGGTTTTTCCCGACACAGAAACCAACGCTCAAAAAACCAAAAGAGCCATTTTTTGCCAACGCACTTTGAAGACGAAAAAATTTGGCACATTCAAAATCTTGACTATATTTGCCATAATTTTGGCAAGCAAAAAATTAGCAAGTACGTAAAATGGCAACATTTGGAGAGTTTTTGAGAACAGAAAGAAAAAAGAAGGGATTAAACCAAAGCGAATTTGGACAACCTTTCAGCATCATTATGACTGATATTTCTAAAATAGAAACAGGAAAGAAAAAATTTCCCTTTACAAGCCTTGAAGCACTTGCGAAGTTTTTAGGTAAAGACTATTTGGAGTTAAAAAACCTATATGTCGCTGACAAGTTGGTTGAAGAAGCTCATAAATATGAATGTACTGATGCTGTTTTTACTGTAGCAGAAAGCCAATCAAAATATTTGAGAAATAAGAATGTTAAACAAGGAAAAATTAAATTCTAATGGATTATAAAAACTTCATACAGACGTTAGGATTTACACCTAAAGAAAACACTTCGGGGATCTTTCATAAAAAATACAATGGCTACGCCATTGAAATTGATTTTGAAAATTCAATTTTCAATTTCGGCAACAAGATTAAAGGCGAAAGCAAAACCACTCAAAATTTTGCACAGGCTGAAAATTGGGTTGTTCTTGAATGTGTTGACAGACTTTTAGAAAAGGGCTATCTCCCTCAAAATATTGTTTTAGAAAAAACTTGGAGAACCGGACACGGCACAAGCGGACGATTAGATATTTTGGTAACTCGTGATGATGGTTCGGCTTACTTAATGATTGAATGCAAAACTTGGGGAATAGAATTTGAGAAAGAATTTAAAAATTTAGAGCGAAACGGAGGTCAACTTTTTACCTACTTCCAACAAGATAAGGATGCCGATATTTTAATGCTTTACGCTTCACAAATTCAAGCAAACAACATTGAGTTTAAAAGCATCATTGTAAAAATTGAAGATGATTACCGACAAGCAGGAAATGTAAAAGACTTTTTTGAGCGTTGGAATAAACTACCTAAAACCAATGGTATTTTCGACAGTTGGGTAACTCCCTATGAATTTCAAAGTAAAGCACTTACCAAAAATGATTTAAAGGTTTTAAAGCAAGAGGATAGTAGTTTTATTTTTAATCGCTTTTTGGAAATATTAAGGCATAATGTAGTTTCTGACAAGCCAAACGCCTTCAACAAAATATTTACGCTCTTCCTTTGCAAAATTGTTGATGAAAATAGAAACCCTGACGAGCAATTGCATTTCCAATGGCTTGAAGGAGAAGACAATCATATTTCATTTCAAAAAAGATTGACAGACCTCTACAATAGAGGAATGCTTGAACTTTTAGAAAAGAAAGTTACAGACGTAAGCGACAGTGAATTTGATAAACAGTTTTTACAAGTAGAAACGCAGTACAAAGACAAATTCAAAGAAATACTAACTGAAATTCGGCTTAAAAAGAATAATGAATTTGCCATAAAAGAGGTGTATGATGACGCTTCTTTTGAGGAAAATGCGAAAGTGGTAAAAGAAGTTGTTGAACTACTTCAAGTTTATCAAATCCGCTACAATTACCGCCAACAGTTTTTAAGTGATTTCTTTGAATTACTCTTAACCACAGGATTAAAACAAGAATCAGGACAGTTTTTCACCCCTGTTCCTATTGCTCGTTTCATTATTAAGAGTTTACCATTTCAAGAAATAATAGCACAAAAAATTGAGCAAGGAAATAAAAATGACTTGTTGCCTACAATAATTGATTATGCAGCGGGAAGCGGACACTTTCTTACTGAATCAATGGAAGAAGTACAAAATTATATTGACAGTTTAGACGAAAGCAATTTTACACCTACGACCAAAAGAGCCATAAAAAAGTGGAAAGAAGACCAATTTGATTGGGCTGAAGATTACGTTTATGGTATTGAAAAAGATTATCGCTTAGTAAAGACAGCTAAAGTAAGTTGCTATTTACACGGTGATGGTTTGGCAAAAATAATACACGGTGATGGTTTGGGAGATTTTGCCACGTCAAAAGAATTTAAGGATTTATTGAAAGAAACCGACAAAACCTATCAGCAAGACAATAAACAATTTGATGTCATCATTTCAAATCCGCCTTATTCCGTTTCGGCTTTTAAGGGATTGATGGATGAAGAAAAAGCAAAGCTAGGTTTTGATTTATACAATCGACTTACCGACCAAAGTTCTGAAATAGAATGTTTGTTTATTGAACGAACCAAACAATTATTAAAAGATGGTGGAGTTGCAGGGATAATTTTACCAAGCAGTATTTTGAGCAATACAGGCATTTACACTCAAACAAGAGAAATTCTATTTAAACATTTTGAAATTTTAGGAATTGCCGAATTAGGCTCTAATACCTTTATGGCAACGGGGACAAATACTGTTACTTTATTCCTAAGACGTAGGAATAATGCTGATGCTTACAATGTAGAAGCAGCCATCAAAAAATGCTTTGTAAGTCTGCAAGATGTAACTATTAACGGAATTGAAAAACCATTAGCCAAATATGTAGCTCACGTTTGGGATTCCATTTCATTTGAAGATTATAAAACACTCTTGCAGAAATCACCTAACAAAAAAATTGAGCAACACGAAATTTATACAGAATACACCAAAAAGATAAAAGCTAAAAATGAAACGGAATTGTGGAATGCGATTCTATCTATTGAACAAGACAAATTGCTTTATTTTATTTTGGCATATCCTCAAAAATTAGTTTTAGTAAAAACGGGCGAAAAGAACGAAGAAAAACGCTTTCTAGGTTATGAATTTAGCAACCGTAGAGGTAGTGAAGGCATACACGCTTTACAAAGAAGTAAAAGCATTGACGAGTGCACTCAATTGTATGATGCCGATAGCTTTACCAATCCAGACAAAGCAAGCTTCTACATTTACAAAGCTTTCTTGGCCGAATTTGATTTAGATATAACTGAAAATTTACAACAAAACCTAAGCTACCACAATCTAGTGGATATGTTCACTTTTGACCGTGTGGATTTTGAAAAAAACATTTCACTCTCTGCTAAAAAAAAAGTCGTAATTGAAAGTAAATTTGAGCAAATCAAATTATCTCAAATCTTAGAAGTTCTGGAGAGTGGTAATAGACCCAAAGGTGGTGTTGGCGAATATTTGTACGGAATCCCAAATTTAGGAGGTGAGCATGTTGGCTTAGATGGACGAATTTCTGTTAATAAAAATAACCTAAAATTTGTGCCTATTGATTTTTTCAATTCATCAAAGCAAGGCGTCTTAAAAGATTTAGACATCCTAATTTGCAAAGATGGGGCGTTAACAGGCAAGGTTGCATTATTTAGAACAAAAGATTTGGGTTATGAAAGTTCAATGATTAATGAACACGTTTTTCTTTTGAGAGCGAATAAAAATTCCAATCAGATATTTTTATTCAATTTGTTGCTTTCTAAAAAAGGTCAAGAATTATTAAAAGCCAATATTACAGGGCAAGCTCAAGGTGGTTTGAACAGAGGTAATTTATTAGATATTCGAATCCCTCTCCCGCCACTTGACATTCAGAAAAAAATTGTTTCCGAAATTGAAGCCACAGAAAAGCAAGAGCAAAAAGCGATTGAGGAGGTTGAGAAACTTAGACAATCTGTAGGTAATACAATCAATAATTCAAGGGCTACCTTAACAAAATTAGAAGACATTACCACAAAAATTGGAAGCGGAGCTACCCCAAAAGGTGGTGAAGGTTCTTATCAATCAAGTGGTATAAGTTTAATTAGAAGTCAAAATATTTATGACTACGGTATGATTGAGAAAGGACTTGCTTTTATTAGCGAAATACAAGCCCGAAAACTCGATAACGTAACTGTAGAGAAAAACGATATTCTTTTCAATATTACAGGAGCTTCAATAGCAAGGTGTTGTATAGTTGAGGACAAATACTTACCTGCTAGAGTGAATCAGCACGTTTCAATAATCAGAACAAATGGCAAAGCACTTCCTAAATACGTTCACGCAATTTTAGTAAGTCCAGAATACAAAGAGAAACTATTGGAAATCGGAAATGGTGCTACCTCAAGACAGGCAATTACTAAGTTGCAATTGGAAGAATTCAAAATTCCTTTACCAACAATCGAAGAACAAAAAATGATAGTTGCAGAAATAGAAAAGATTGAAACCAAAATAGCTGTATTGGAAAAACAGATAGCAGACATTCCAAAACAGAAAGAGAAAATCTTGAGAAAATATTTGAATTAAGGCATTAGCTCAAAAATGAATAAGAATGAAAATCCCTTTAAACGAATTTGAGCAACTTATTGATGAAACCATCCTTAAAAGAGGTTTGGCTTACTTTAAAGGTGGTACGATAACAGATTTTTCAGAAGTTTCAAATGGAGAATACGAAGCGATTGTTTTAGGCACAGAGGAATACACCGTTCAATTAGAAATTAAGAACAATACAGTAGTAGAACATAATTGTGATTGTCCTTATGATATGGGACCGGTTTGTAAACACGTAGTTGCAGTTATTTTTTATTTGCAACAAGATGAATTGGAGTTGAACCAATCCTCTCTCAACAGTCCGAAGAAGAAAAAAACAAAATCCGTCAATCAGCAAGTAAAAGAGCTACTAAAAGAAATTTCACACAATGAATTGATTGAATTTGTTACCGAAAACAGTAAAAAGGACAAAAAATTCAGAAACTACTTTTTGGCATCATTCGGGCATTTAAGTCAAAATCAATCCAAAGAATTTTATCAAAAACAGATTCATTCCATTTTGCAAACGGCAGCAGGAAGAGACGGTTGGATTGGTTGGTCAGATATGAAATATGTGGTGAACACAACTCAGCCATTTTTGGATAATGCCGAGCAGTATTTACAAAAGCAAAATTTTGAAAACGTGTTTTTCATCAGTACTGCTTTGTTGAAAGAAATGACGGAAGCATTTCAGTATGGAGATGATAGTAATGGAGATTTGGGCTACTTTGTAGAGTCAGCAATGGAATTACTTTCAAAAGTAGCTCAAGAGAAAATTTCAGAAGCACTCAAACAAGAGATTTTTGAATACTGTATTTCAGCTTTTAAACAAAAACTTTTTGAAGGTTGGGATTGGCATTTGGGAATACTACACATTGCAGGTGATTTAGTAGAGAATGAACGTGAAGCTGACATTATTTTAGATTATTTAGAGGCTGTTAAAGGAGAATATGAAAAAGAATACGCTCAGTCGTATAAGTTGGAATTATTAAGGAAATACAAAAACTCCAAAGAGATAGAGGAATTTATTACTAAGAATATTTCAAACTCAAAAATTAGAAAACAGGAAATTGAAAAGGCATTTGAAAACAAAAATTTTGATAGAGCAATCGAATTAGCCAAGGACGGTATTAAGTGTGACGAACAAAGTAAACCAGGGTTAGCAAAGGATTGGTATGATTGGCTGTTGAAAATTGCATTAGTTCAAAATGACACGCCCAATATTATTAAATATGCACGGTATAGGTTGATTGAGAATTTTGGAGGAACACAAGATTATTATCAAATCCTGAAAAACAATATTGAACCTGAAAAATGGCATCCATTTTTAGAAGAAATAATCAAGGAAGTTACACCTAAAAGCAGATGGACTTACACAGAGCTAATACGCAAAATTTATATTAAAGAGGAATGGTGGGACAGATTGTTTTTGATGCTAAAACAGAATTTGTCTTTGGAGAATATTCAGGAAAATGAACAATATTTGGCTAAAGATTATTCTACTGAACTAATTGAATTGTATAGAGAAAGACTAACAAACTATGTTGAAAAATATGTCGGGCGAAATCATTATCAAACTGCTTGTAGATACTTACGAAGAATGAAAAAACTTGGAGGAAACGAGAGAGTAAACGAGTTAATCGAATTGTTTAGAAAAAAGTATCCACAACGCAAAGCATTAATGGACGAATTAACCAAAGTATAAATGCCAACCCTTCACAGGCACACACATTGCCAAGCCGCTCAAGCCAACACTCAAACCCAAGCTTGGCAAAGAGTGTGTCTGTTCAACGGCACGACAAAAACGACCGACAAACAAGTGGACGAAAAAGAACACCGAAGCGATAGTCGAGTAGGTAAAGGGGAATTTCACCCCTAAACCTCTCACAGAACCGTACGT
>JBEBRN010000114.1:0-6933 GCA_040394775.1 Taishania pollutisoli | reverse complement strand
CGTTTTTCTCTATATGTAACTTGTCTATTTTCTTTCTTTATATCTTTTTCTCTTTTTAGTCAAGGATTTAACAATACATGGTATTTTGGAACGAAAGCAGGTATAACATTTACCACAAATCCTCCTACTGCATTAACAGATGGTCAATTAAGTACAAGTGAAGGATGTGGAACGATTTCCAACTCGAGTGGTGCTTTATTGTTTTATACGGATGGAAGAACGGTTTGGGATAAAAGTCATGGAATAATGTCTAATGGAGGTGGTTTAAATGGTGATGCATCGGCCGCACAGTCGTCTATTATTTTACCTAAACCAGGAAGTGGAAGTTTATTTTATGTAATTACAGTAGGTATTTCTGCTTCTGTGGGTATGCAATTTTCTATTGTAGATATGTCTCAAAATGGAGGACTTGGAAAAGTTATTTCGAAGAACACACCTATAAATACAAATTTAGTGGAAAAAGTGACTGCAATAAAACATTCCAACGGAGTGTATTATTGGATCATTGGACATGAAAGTGGTAGTGCAAAATATCATGCTTATTTAGTAGATTGTAGCGGTATTAACACTACACCTGTAACATCTGACTTGACCTCCGCAGGTGGTATTCCTGCTGACACTTGGGGCTACCTTGCTGCCTCTCCAGATGCTAAAAAGATTGCGTTTGCTGCTCAGACTTCAGGTATTGAATTAGCCGATTTTAATAATTCTACAGGTGTTTTTTCTAATCCTATTAATCTAGGGAAATTAACAAACGCAGGTGTTACTGGAGGTCACTATGGTATTTCCTTTTCTCCAAACGGTAAAGTGCTATATGCTACTAGTATCACCAATTGGGGATTATATCAATGGGATTTGACCGCTACTGACATTCCTGGATCTCAAGTATTTATAGATGATTTAAATGGCTCAGCAGGAAGCAGACCTTCTTATCGAGGAGGAGCGCTCATGTTAGGACCTGATAATAAAATCTATGTTTGTCAAACAGGACAAAGTTTCTTAAGTGTTATAAACAATCCAAATACTTTAGGGACAGGTTGTAATCTACAAAAAGATGCCATTAATTTAGGTTCAGGAGTTTGTAGACTAGGTTTACCAACCATTATACAGCCTTTTCTTGAGCCACCAGTCATCACCGTTAATCCGATTAATTTCTGTGAGGGAAACTCAGCTACATTTGATTATAATGGTTTTGATGTCTCGGTTCTCGACTCTATAAAATGGGTTTTTGATGACCCTGCTAGTGGAACACTTAATGAAAGTAATCTTATTTCAACCAGCCATACTTTTAATACAGGTGGGACATTTAATGTTAAATTCATTCGCTTCTTAAACTGCTTTACCGACACCGTTGTAAAAACAATCAATGTGGACAAAACTCCACAAATACCAACGAGTATCAGCTATTCTCCAGGTACCGCTATTTGTTCAGGAACCACTATCACACTTACAGCAAATGGAGGCACTAATCCAGGAGTTTCTGAATATGTTTGGGGAACTACATCTGGTGGTAGTGATTTAGGTTCTACTACGACCAATCAATTACAATATGCTATTCAAGACACTACTACTTTCTATGTCTCAGTATCAGACAACGGAACATGTCTCGGAGGTTCTTTACCAACAGGAGTAAAAGTAACTGTTCCAAAAAAAGGTAATCAATTATCCAATGAAGGTGAATCTGCAACGTGCTACGTTAGCGGAAATAGTTTAGTTCATTTTTATCATGTGCCCTCTGGCCGATATATTGGCTCCGTCAATCCGCAAGGTAGAACGGGTATATTAACAATGACTTCTTATGTATACAATAGTGGTGCAACGGGCTCTATGTATTGGTGTGGTGATCCCTCAAAATTAATCTATCACACAGAATATTTAGGAAGAAGATTTACCGTTAAACCAACGGGAACGATTACAGGTTCCAATAACATGCTCGTTTATTTTCCTTACACAAGTTCTGAGATTGCCAATTTATATGTTTCGAGTATTGCCAATTTAAACCCAAATGACGATGTCTCCACTATCGGAAATATTCATGCGACAAAATTTGATGGTATTGGTGGGGCAAATGAAGAAGGCGATCCTACTACAAACTGTACAGGAGGAACAAGTGTAGTGTTAGCACAAGATAATAGTGGCAACTTAACTTCCTTAAGCTTAACTCCTACTGTTATTGGTACCAATTATTATACTTCATTTTCAGTTTCAGATTTTTCCGAATTCTTTTTACATGGAAAAAACAATTTATCCCCTTTACCAATTGATTTATTGAGTTTTTCCGCTATTTGTCAAGAAAGTCCATTTATTCAACTAAACTGGTCTACTGCCACGGAAGAAAATGTTAAACAATTTATTATTCAACAGTTAGATATTGAAAATGAATGGATAACGGTTGAAAATGTCGATGCAAATGGAAATTCTAGCACGCAACAAAATTATTCACTTCAAACAAGAGCTTTTTCTCCTACCTCCTACTTCAAATTGATATCCGTCGATTTTGATGGAAGTACGGTTGAATATCCTCCAGTTTCAGTAATATGTGAAAACTCAAAAATAGATTGGACTATTTATCCAAATCCTTCTTCAGGAAAGACGTACATTCAGCTATTCTCTGATTGCGAAGCCGAATATAATCTTTCCATTTCAGCTATAAATGGAAAAATTGTATTTGACACGTTTATTTCAATTTACAAAGGTGAAAATCTTATAAATATTAACTTGGATAACATCGCAAAAGGAGCGTATGTCGTGAAGGTCAACAACAAGCAATACGCTCCTATTAAGTTAATAAAAGTGGAATAATTCTTAAAACGGAACCTGTATTTTAAACGAAATATTAGCTCCCATTTCATTTGCATAATAACGATAGCGATTCATGTAATCTCGGTATTTCGTATCGAGTACATTATCTGCCGTTACGCTAAAAACAACGTCTCCTCTTTTATAGTTTAAATAGTAAAGAATTGCAACATCCATTAATGCATAACCTTTTGGCGCTTTCACAAAGCCATATTCAACAGGTGCTTTTGATTGTCTTCGCATCAATGTTGAACCCAGTCTAACAATCAATTTATCGTCGTTTTTAAACGCTTTTGTGAATTTCACAGAAGGTTGCAATCTATCTGCCGGAATTTGAGATAAATGCGCCTTTGTTTGTTGGTTATAAGCTCTCACCAATGAACCTTTTACGACTGCAGTTAACCAGTTTGTAAAACGGTAATCGGCTATAAAATCAATACCTGAATACGTTGCTTTTATTTGTTGGTATTCAAAAGCGGGATATACTCCTAACTCCGTTACCATTGGAGAGCTCATCGCATGATAATTGATGTAATTATAAAACCAATAATGATATACATCTACTTGTACATTCCATTTTTTCGAAGAATATTTTCCTCCAACAGTAGCAAATAAGGCTTTTTCTGTTTCCAACTGCCGATCGCCTTTTTCATAAATAGCATCGTGAACACCATTACTGAAAAGCTCGTTTATGGTAGGTGTTCTCCATGTATTTCCAACAACCGCATTGAAATTCAAATGATGATTTACTCTGAACAGATATTGTAATGTTCCCGATAAATTTCCGTAATCATTTCTATAGGTAGACATCGTTGAATCTTGTATATCTTTCGCTTGAATCGATGAAATATCATATCGAACTCCTGTATTCAGTATGTGTTTTGGATGAATACTCCATGTTTCAATCCAAAAAAGACCAAGTGCATTTTTAGTGTAATTTGGAATAAAATACTCTCCTGAAATTTGATTTTCCTGATTCCAATAATTCATTCCTATTCGACCATTCAAATTATTGTGCCATGAATGATTATACGTCGTTGATAGTTGATTGGTCAACAAGTATAACTCCATTCCTTCCTCTTCATGCTCTTCCTCCTCATGCTCTCCCTCTTCATGGTCGTGTCCTTCATGGTCGTGCAATTCTAAACGGTGGTTTGCTTGAAAGGAATAGTTTAATTCAATGACATTTTTATCATTTATAATCCATTGATTATTCCAAATAGCCAAATGATGTTTTGTTTGAAGTGCAGGCTCATCGATTTTATAAGTGAATTTACCTGTTACAGATGGTGTATTCGCTTGAAAAGCATCGTATAGCTCATCCATATCTTCCACATGAGATGAACTCAACATTCCAATATTTGTTTGATAATAAGTATAGGCCAAATGAGAATTCCACCTCTTACCAGTATAATTCAACGCATACGATGTATTGACTTCATCCATTCCTGTATTGGATAAAAAATAAGTTGGAGATTTTAAAGTTCCTGCTTTTTTGTACGCTCCTTGTGCCAACCAACTCCATTTTTTACTCGCTGGAAAACGTCCATATAGTTTTAAGTTACCAAAAAGTTGATTTCCATTTGTAGAGTAACCAAGATCAGCAACTCCACCAAAAATCCTATCGGAAGGAATACTGTTCATCGACGTCAGAATAACACCACCTACGGCATCTGAACCATACGCAACAGCATCCGCTCCACTAACCACTTCAACTCTTTCATATGCAAATGGATTCACTTCTGGTGAGTGTTCACTACCCCATTGCTGCCCCTCTAATCTTGCTCCATCTATTAACGTTAAAATACGACTTCCGTACATACCGTGAATTGCTGGTTTCTGTATTGTCGCTCCCGAGGAAAGAGTCGACACTCCCGGAATTGTTTTCAGTAAATCTCCCCACGTTTTCCCCCGCTCAATTTGAACATCCAATGGATCGATATGAAAAATAGTTAAATAGGTTTTCTGTATTGGTTTACTTATCGTGACAGTACGGATAGTAATAGCATTTAATTCTACGGCTATTTCTTCTTCATAATGGTGTTCTAAATAAATAGTATCCGCTCCCACAAATGGAATAGTGATCACTTTTTTAACAGGCTCACAACCGTAATGATGATAGAATAATACATTGTGAGTACCTGTACATAAACTATCCACCTTAAAATATCCTTTCGAATCGGTTGAATAGGTTTTATTCAACTCTTTAAAAACTACTTTAGCGCTTAGAACAGGTGTATTATCGTGTTCATCCAAGATAATACCCGAGTAAGAATTCAAACATTGTTGTGAAAATAGACCTACTGTTTGTAAAAGCACGAAAGTGAAAAATAACTTTTTCATCTAACTTTTTTTTTTAGAAATACAATTTAAAATTTAGTAATTATCAAAATTATATTTCAAATGGAGGACCTCGAGACTGTGTGGTTTTAAAAGTGTTAGTAACTAATAATGTTACTTCAGTAAATGTGGGGATTTCAATATTTAGAAAAGTCGAAAAACTAAATCCAAAATCAGTTATATCAAATAGTTGTAGGAAGAATAAATCACAAACTTGACATACTTTTTCAAAACTTAAATGTTGCTTTTCAACAGCTGTTTCATGCTGATAATGACAATCATGGAAATACGACTTTGGCATCACTGCAAAAGCAATCACCAAAAGATAAAGTATGACTATTCCCTTTTTTAACATCACGCAAAGATAGGTATTTTATAACTTGTAACGTTTGGGATAATTTTATTAATTTAGTACTTCAAAACAATAAATATATTCTAATGTATAAAATACTATTCTTTAGCATAGTAAGTATGCTATTTGCCTTTTCATCTTTTGCTCAAAAGGAAGCAGTTAAAGTCAAAAAAGACATAGTCTATGTGGGCGATGCTCCACAATTTACGATAGAACTCAACTTACGAATGGAGGCTTATACCATTTATAATCTAAAAGGAGAAAAACTAATCTATCTAATAGCTCAAGAATACTTTGATGTCAATGCTCAAACCTCCAGCAATCCAAAAGGTAGTATCAAATATTTCGATGTTACGTTTATGAACGAAAATATGAATAAATGTGAAATTCCAATCATTGGAATGAAAACAGCCATTGCAAAAGAAATTATTCAAAGTAACTTAATTAAAGACGGTCAACTAAATGATAGAGAAGTTCAGCAATACATTCAGATTCACGGTGCCAAATATTCTGATGGCAAGAATAAATCAACAACTATTATCATTAATAATAATTGATAAAAATTCATATCAATTTAAAGTGACATTCTATTTTCACTGAATTAACTTCCCCTTCCACAATAGCTCTTAGTTGAAAATAAATTCAGCAATAAGGTACGTAATGAGACGTTCTATTATTTTTGGCTAATATTTTGTAGCTTAGAATATTAATTCATAAAGAAATTTTCAAGATTGGCAAACTTCAACTTACATATTAGAATAATAAGAAAATCGCTAATTTTAGGAATCACATGTTTCCTAATAGCTGGAAATATAGCTGCTCAAGAAGAAGAGGATAGTCTTTTCTATAATACAGAATTAAGTCCCGTTAAAATTGTTCGTCCCAATTCAACCTATGCTTATTATCTCAAGAGGATTCAGAAATTATATCCATACGCACTTTATGCAGCAGAAGTGATTCATGAACTAGATGACGAACTAGCAACACTAGATAAGAAACGGCAGGTAAAAAAGACTTCAAAAGAAAAGCAAAAACTGCTTTTCGACGAATTCAATTATATGATTAAAGATTTGTACACATCTGAAGGTCAATTGTTAATGAAATTAATCTATCGTGAAACAAACATGACCGTTGATGAGATAATTCGTACCTATCGAGGAAAATTACAAGCAACCGTTTTTACCGGTATGGCCAAACTTTTTGAACAAGATTTGAAAACCACTTATGACCCTAAGGGAAAAGATCGAATTATCGAAAAAATCATTCAAGACATTAGAAATGAGACAGTTTATTTTGACCCAACTTATAAAAAAGTAAGTAAGGTTGACTACAAAGAAGGAATGAAAATCTATCGGAACGATAAAAAAGAAATACGACAAGCCAAAAGGAAACAAAAGAAAGAAGATCGGAAATCAAAAATTAAATAAGCATTAACAAAATCC
>JBEBRN010000113.1:0-6961 GCA_040394775.1 Taishania pollutisoli | reverse complement strand
CAAAAAGGCTCCGTGGCGCAATTGATACTTTGTTGTATTTAATTGCTTCACTACGCAAAAAGGCTCCGTGGCGCAATTGAATAGCGCATCAGATTTCGGCTCTGAGGGTTGCAGGTTTGAATCCTGCCGGGGTCACAAAAAATAAAAGGTCAGTTGGCGAGTAACTAACTGACTTTTATTATAATTGAAAAACACAAAATACTATTAACTATGAAATTTAAATCATTTTTCATTCTAACCATCACTATTGCTTTCTTTAGTTTGTCGTCTTGTAACAAATATAAACCTTCAACAATGGGAGGAGATAATTCTATTATTTATGAATCCCCTTCGATGAATGGTGAAAAAATGACACCTTCAAAATTTGGGAATATTTATTACATTGATAATGTAGCCGTTTACACCGATATTTATGGTGTCGTTTCAGATATGGCAACTTCGGGAATGACTAATGATAAACCAAATTGGGTAAAAGATATTGTCATTCAAAACATTAAATTGTCGGACTATTTTAGTATTAAAGCTTCTGGTCTTACTGGTTTTGGAAATTTAATGACAGATTGTAAACTGATTTATTCCTACTATCCGATGGATAATAGTGGTGAAAAGAAAGTTATTCTTGCTATATCTGATGGATTTGACAACAGTAAAAAAGAAGTGAAAATGATTTCTATGGGACAAGATTTAACCGCTTTGTTCAAAGAGAATAAATATAGTTCGGGAAAACTCTACTTGGATTTTAAATTTAATGATAGTCCCAATGATTATGTTTATATCAATTATTACATTCCTTTTGATTATAGCTATCAATACACGAACAAGGAAGCGAAGAAGAAAGAATAATCTTTTCGGAGAACTCTTCTTTTTAAACGCAATATTCGCAACTTAACGAGGCGACTTCACTAACTAAATGTAAGTTATAACGAAACGGTGGAAATATAGAATGACTGTCTTGTTATCTATGAGAAACCAACATTCTCCTCTCTCTTTCTCTGCTAGGCAACAACTTTAAAATCGGAACGTACAGCCGCCCATTATCTGGAAGCTATAAACAGGATAATTCAACCAACGTTTATAGCGATTTGCCGCCATATTGTTCAAGTCTAAGAATACGGAAATTCTAGTATTATAACGATATTCAAAATGCAGGTCGAAGTCATAGATGAATCCTAGATTCTGAGCATATTGACCGTCTTCTTCAATGGTGGTGGCGGTTGGTGCAAAAACTTTCGCTTTTCGCCCTCCTTCTAAATCGAAGTTTAAACTCACCAAGAATTTATCATATAAGTTATAAGATCCTCTGAATGTAAATTGGGTAACGGGTAGGTTCCACGCATAGATTTCATTTTTCGTACTGTAAGAAAAATAACGTCCGATGACATCCAGTTTAATTTTTTCATTCAGCTGAAAGAAAATGGATGCTTCGATTTTTCCCACATTGGTGGTGTCGTAAATTGCTCTAAACTTATTGTTGTCAAGCGCATACAAAGTATCTGTTACAAAAAGGAGTTTGTCTTTGTAGTTGCCAAATGCAGCACTGATGTTAAATCCAATTTTGTTGGTAATCGTTCCTCGAACACCAAGTTCCGCTCGAATGGTATTACTTTCGTTTCGCAATTGTTGATTCGGCAAAATAAACTCGTTCAGATAACTCATAGTACGATAACTATTTTGCTTTAAACCTCCACCAATGTTAAGGTATGGAATGAATACACCATTGAATAAATTGTATTTTATTTCAGCAACAGGATAGACACGGAACTTATTAATGATTCCCGCATCGTAAACGAGATCCATACCAAGTGTCGCTTTTAGTTTGTTATTAAACGCAAATGTAGTCGCGTATAATTTTAAATTGACGATGGTATTGTTGACCACAATTCCACTATCAATCACCGAACTATCGTTGATATAAACGCTGCTGTCAGCCATTCCATAACGGTAGCCATTGTATTTCACACCTAAGTCTGCACCAAACGTTTCTTTGCCCCATTTGTACCAAAATTTTGGCGAAATATCGACATAGTTCTCGCGCGCATTCCACATGTTTCTTAGACTATCTCCATTTAATTTTCGATCAGAGAAATGGAGATATGTGAAATCAATTTTATAATTTAAATTGGCAGAGTCTTTTTTATGCGAAGCCACACTTAAATGGGTGCCAACTTCATTAAATCGTTGTCGGATAGAATCTTTAGCGACTTCTTTATTTCTCACACCATAATAATATAATCCACGGAAGTTTCCGACCAGTTCTGCATCACCCGACCAATTCGTTTTTCTAATTCCACCATAAATACGTGCTTTTGTTCGGTCGAAATTAGCTGTTGGATAGTTTTTAATTTTTCCAAAACCACTTAAATGATTGACGCTTGCGCCGTAGAAATAATTCCTAGAACGACCATTATTATAATAGACATCTGCTAGCGGCATAAGTGGATATCCAATGCCTAAACGAACATACGTATTGTATAATTGAGGCAACTTATCCTTTAAGGAAACTTTTGCAGCTTGTATTGAATCTACCGAAATAGGAGTGTTGTACATCAATGCTAGCAAAGAATAATTGGTTTCTCTGTACTTGATTACCGTATCGATAATCTTTGGCATTTCGGAAATTCGATAGGACTCCGGAATCTCACGGTTAGCTTCAGCAACAATTGTTTCAACATCTCGTTTTTTATCTTTTTGTGCGAATAATGAAGGACTTACAAAAAGTAAACATACCATTAGGAATCGCATATATAGTTTTTTATACCGAATGTGATTTGTAATGTCGTTCAGACTGAAACGTCGGGACTCCTTAAAATCAACATCGGCATTATACCTAAAAGAAATTGGAATGCGGTATTTTAAAACTTTTTTGGTATTACTTTCCATTATTTTCATTTATTTCGATGATGTTAGTAGATCCATTTTCGTTGGTTTCTTTTGGCATATTCTTGACTTGCATCAACTCTGCCCAAAGCGCATCTGATTCGTCCAGGATACCATCGTCTTTGTATTTGTAATTGTCGATTACGGAACTCAAGGTTTGTTCAGCATTAAACAAATCGTTTTTCTTCATATAAACTCGTGTCTGTAATAACAATGCTTTCGCAATCCAAAAATCGTAAGCTGGCTTCATCTTCATCAAGCTACGAATGTGATTTTCGGATTCGTCCAAACTATTCTCGTCGAATGCAATTTGTGCTAAATAAAACTTCGATTCATTGGCGGTGCTATTTTTCGCATTCTTAACCACATAGTCCAAAGCATCAATGGCTTGTGAATTATTTTTCAAAAAGTAATTAGAAGAACCTAATACGTATTTCGATTCTAATAAAATGTCGTTAGTCGTTAAGGAATTTGAAATTACACGTTGTGCCGTATTAGCTGCGTCACCGTAGTTCTTCAGGAGATAGTTGGTGCGCATTAAACCGACAATCGCTTGGTATCGCGTTCCTACATTCACCGCTAGTTCATCCAATTGCTTGTAATAAACAGCTGCTTTTTCATAGTTAGCACTGTTGTAATAATACTTACTGACAACAGAGGCTGCTATTTCAGAATGGGCATTTTTGGGTAACGTCAATAGTGTTTCGTAAGTGGCTATCGCTTTTTCCTTTTGATGGGTCGCACTATAGCAATTTGCCAAATAACCCGTTAATTCTGGAACGTACTTTCCGTTCGGGAATTTATTGAGATACGCGTTGATATTCGTGATAGCTGCATTGTAGTTAGTATCTTGGTCTAAGTACGGTTCAATGGCTTCGTTGTAATAAGTTTCCTCTATTAGATTGTCAATATCTTTCGCACAAGGATAAATACTTAAAGCACCAATTTTGTCAATTTTACTTTGTGCTGTATACAGTTTCGTTAAGCCAGAAACAGCAGATTGACACACCGACATATCTTCTGGATAAGTAGAAAGTAATTGTTTGAAATAATTTTCTGCTTTGTCGTATTTTCTAGAAGTTAAATAAGCATCAGCAATATTAAGTTGTGCCGGAATCATGTAATTAGAAGTAGGATATTCACTCACAATCTTATTGAAATAGGTGATCGCATTTTCTTCCTCATTAATTGAGCGGTAAGACAATCCAATTTCATAAAGTGCGGTTAGATTGTAGGATGATCTTGGATAGTTATTAATCAACGATTTAAGTGCGTCAATTTTTTTCTGTGTTCCATATTCTCCCAAACCATATGTTAATGCCATATAATAATACGCATGATCTTTTTGAGGGAAATTAAATTTAATAGCTTCTTTATAGAAATTGATAGCTTCTTCATTTTTACGAACGATATAGCAAACGTCTCCTAGGCGCAAATAGGCATCAAATTTCTTCTCTAAATTTTGAGTATTACTTTCGACATAGTTTCGGAAAGCTATTTCTTCTTTATCGAATTGCTTTTTGTTTAAATAACAATAACCTAGATTGTAAAAAGCGTCATTACGAAGATTAGAGGAAGCTTCCACAGGGTATTTCACAAACGACTCAAAATACTCGATGGCTTTGTCATAATTTTCCATTCGGTAATAGGCATCTGCTGACCAATAGTAGGTTTGATTGATAATCTTCTCATCGATTGGATATCTTCTAACTAACTGAAAAGTCGTAATAGCATCCGTATAGTTGCCATTTTGGAATTTTTCAACCGCATAATTGAATGCCACTATTTGATATGCTGTTTTTAAACGCACATCTTTAATTTGCATATTATCTAATGAGTTCAAAGCATCTTGAAAGCGATGCGTAGTCGTATAAACAGAAATAAGACAATTGTAAACTTCATCTACGCGGTCCGAATTGGGATATTTCTCTAAATATTCTTGTAAGGCCAAAACCGCTTCATTGTATGGATTGACATCTACTTTATATGATAAAATAGCGAAGTTATACAAGGCATCTTCCTTAATCTTCGGATTGAAATCTAGTCGAGAAGCTCTATCAAATGCATTTCGCGCACCCATTAAACTTTCACTTCGTAAGTAACATTCCGCAATATTATAATAGGTTATTTGTGAAAGAGAATCTTGTTCCGTTACCACTTTATCATAGCGCTTGATGGCGTTATTGTAATTGCCCACTTTAAAATAAGCATATCCCAATTGATATTCTTCTTCCCGTGTTGTTTGATGCGTTTTATTGTATTTCTCTAAATAAATGACCGCTTCATCATATTGTCCTGTCCGGAAATAAGCATCTCCGATAAGTTGGTTCATGTCACTTACATTCGCCGGCTTCGAATCATCTTCTTTCAGTTGGCCAGCCAGTTCAGTTACTTTCTTGTAGTCTCCAAGAAGGTAGTAAATTTGGGTAATGTAATAGGGAACTATTTTGCTAAAGCGTGCATCTTCTTGTAATTTTTCAAAACCTTCCAAGGCAATTGCATAATGTTTTTGCTGGTAGGAAATGTGTGAAAAGTAATATTGTGCTGGCCCTGCATACGGAGAACCATCATCTTTAATAGTTGAAAACTCTAATTTCGCTTTTTCCAATTCTCCTTCATTCAATAAGGAATGTGCTAGTTTAAAGTGATATTCGCTTCTCTCAGAAGTGTCTAAATCGAGTTTATTAATTTGACTTAACCATTCAACGGTTTCCTTAAATTTCTTTTTCTGATAATAGTATTTTCCTATCTTAAAGTACACTTGATTTTTGTAGATATTCTCCGGATAATTACGGTTAAAATCTTCGAGTAGCTTTATCGCGTCATTATGATATAACTCCAATGCTGAACAACCTTCATAATACAAGGCTTTCATATACATTGGGTCGTTCGTGTTATCAGTAGCTTCAATGAAATTCCGAAATAATAAGCGAGCTGAACCAAATTGTTCTTTTTCAAAAAGATCTTCTGCTTTGTAAAAATCGCTGTACTTACTATTGAATTTCTCTGTCGGCTGAGCATACGCCAAAGAGCTAATAAAAAGGAAAAACAAAACTAAAAATCGGTACATGTATGGCATGAATTAAATGATAAAGATAAGTCCTATATTGCGGACCATAAGAGAACTTAACAAAAGTTTTAAACGCTTTTTTGTTAAGATTATTTTTTGAGTCGTTCCTTAGCAAGACTATATTTTATGAACTTTACCACATCTTGTCATAATCAACCCGTATGAAAATCATTGAATTAAAATCAGTTACCATTTATCAAAATAAAGAAGCAGTATTGCAAGATGTTGACTTCCAACTGTCTGAAGGTGAGATGGCCTATTTAATCGGACGTACTGGTAGTGGAAAAAGTAGTCTTTTAAAAACGCTTTATGGTGAATTGCCATTAATGGAAGGAGAAGGCAACGTCTCTGAATTTGATTTAAGAAACTTAAAACGGAAGCAAATTCCTTTTTTAAGACGAAAAATAGGAATCGTTTTTCAAGATTTTCAATTGTTGATGGATCGGACCGTTCTGAAAAATTTACTTTTTGTGATGCAATCGACAGGATGGAATAATAAATCACTGATGGAAAAACGGGCAATGGATTTGATGGAAATGGTTGGAATTGGTCATAAAGCAAACCAAATGCCACATAAACTTTCGGGAGGTGAACAACAGCGTGTTTCTATCGCAAGAGCGTTGGTCAATCATCCAGAATTGATTTTAGCCGATGAGCCTACAGGAAATCTAGACGGTGAAACATCAGAAGAAATCATGCGATTAATCATGGCGGTGGCTAAAGAAACAAATGCGGCTGTTTTAATGGCAACGCACGATTTAGATATTGTCGAGAAATTCCCAGGAAGAGTTATTCGTATTGAAGATGGACATTTAAAAGAAGTAGATGCGATTCATCATTTTGATCCGTTTAAGCCGCTTTTCTAAATATTGAAGTGGCTCACAGATTACACTGATAGCACAGAAAAAGGAGGGTAAATCTTTCAGAGTGTGATGTTTCGCTTCTTTTCATCTTATCTTTGAGTATGTTCATTAAACTGTGTCAAAATTTTATTTTTTAAGAAAAAAGTGTAAA
>JBEBRN010000112.1:0-6962 GCA_040394775.1 Taishania pollutisoli | reverse complement strand
GCAATTCAATTTGGAAGTTAATCATTATTTTTAAATCTTAACATTTTTTATATTCTCTTTTTCAACAACTTCGATGTATCGAAGGGATGTTTTTGGTTTTGGATTGGGAGTAGCCTGATTATTTTCGCTTTTTCTTCCCTTTGTTTCGGGAGTAGTCTCGGAAATTACACCCCGAAAAACAATATCCCATTTACTATTAAATCTAAATAAACTATCATTATAGAAAACATATGATATTGAAGAACAACTATTCTCTATACTTGTATTATCCTTTCTTGTTTCTAACTTAACAGAATTGAATTTTCTATTCTCTGATGTTAAATTCATTAGATTTTTATTTATTCCAATATTATCTTTTGACTTTACATAAAGAATAATGTAATCATATATTTTAAAGTAACCTAAATAATCTGTTTCGTCTGTAACATAGTCGTCTGTCTCATAAAAAATAAACATATCTTGATGCTTCATAAATTTCGTTGTTATAAGTAACAATCGCTTTTTTGACAAAGTTGATGTATCATTAATCCTAAATTCTCTTATGTCATTATATATTATTTTTTTAAAATTATCATTTATAATAATCTTATTTATCTTCTTAGTTTTCTGACACGATACAGCTATCAAAAAAACAATTAGTATCTTAACTATTAAAAACAAATTATTCCTCATAATAATCATCTTTGTCATAAATAATGTATCTCGACTTAAGATTTCTTTTAGAATCCGTAGGAATGAATATTTTAAATCGAATATCAAAAACAGTATCCCCGTATTTTTCATTATAGTCTTTTGTTATCTGTTTTAAAGCCCCCATATCGCCCCATTCTTTCGGTCCATGAAAAGAATCATCACTACCGTAATAACCCGATGGATAAGGTGTCCTACCAGGGTGAGAATGATAGGAATCATATATAACATAATTTTCCTTAAGTAACTTTTTATAGAATATTGCCTCAATATTCAACTTTCCTTCTCTTTTATCAGTAAAAAGGAATCCAGAATTAGAACTCCCATGTTTGGTCGTAAATAATCCCCATTCAACTTTTGTATGATTTGATAAAAATTCAAATATTTCTACTGCGTTTGAATTACCTTTTATTTGATATACATCAATTTTTTTTACTAAATCTTTACCTTTTGAATCTTTACTATAATTCCATTGATGCTCTAAAATGTTTTTATCATAAGACTGAGAATATTCCGTTTTTTTATCATCTCCCAATACACCAAACACCACATTCTCTGATTCTTTTGTCTCTTTCAATTCTCCTTTAGTGTTAAAAATTAATGTATCACTACCATTCGGGTCAATAAACCATATTGGATTATTTGCATACACCACATAAGGACTTTCATATTCTTTAAATACAGGATCAACATTCCACCTTCTACCTAAACGGCTATCATATTGCCAGAACTCTGCGGTGTAGTTGTTTCCTTTTCCACTTACCTGATCGTCGCTCTCTTGTCCTTGAAACCCATACAAGTAACTGCTATCACTATCAAAACTTCTACCACTTAGTATCACACCAAATGGACTATAATCTTGAGAGTTTTTAATATCCGCCATCCAGTAATCTACGCTTCCGTTGTTATCATGAGGTATCGGCTTGTCGCTTATCACAGAAAGTACATTACCCAAATGGTTGGTCAATTCATACCGTTTATTACCAAGCGTATGAATAAAGTTGGATGTATCGGTATTTGTGTATGCCGATCCTAGCACGTTGACAGAATCCTTCAACATTCCTAAACGTGACGAACCATAAATATACTTATCCGCTTGAAAATAAGTAAGATAAGAATTTAATGTATCTATGTTTAGGTTGTATGTTGTCATGACATTTCCTTGAGCATCTAAAATATAATACGTCGAAGAAAGCAAGTTATCATTTGCATCGTAAACATGCTTTGCTGTTCTTCTTCCGAACGCATCATAATCGAAAGATAGGTTATTTTTTTGAGAATTGGCATCTCTTTTTATGAATTTAACTTTTCCGTCCACACGCCAAATAATCGTATCAATTTCTTCTTGCTTATCTTTCGTCAATCTGCCTTCACCATCATAACTGTAATTATTAGCGGTATTTATCGTATTGACATTGTTGTCAAACGTGCCCATATCGTCAATATCATCACTGTACAAGGAAGAACTCACATTATCATTGACCGTATAAAGGCGGTTGCGCAACAGCCTTCCAGCGTAGTTTTTCTCATAGCGATACGCCAAATCATCGATTTTTGTTCCAATGCTATCATGGCGGATTTGTGTTAAGATATTGCCATTGGCATCGTAGGTGAAGGCGTTGAAGTATTTGTTATCATACGTTCCGCTACTTCCCCAAGCGTTGGCACCTAAATCAACATTGATGAAACTCTTACTGTGTGCGAGACGGTTCAACTGATCGTATTGATAGGCGTTTCCAAGTGGTAGCACTTCACGGGTATCGGGTTTTGTGATGGTGGTGACCATGCGCCCGATGTTTCCGTTATAGAGTTGCGCCCCATTATTGCGCACATCACTTCCTGTTTGATCCGCAATAAAACTCGTTGAACCTGTTGCAATTGGCTTGTAGTCGTTGTCGTTGTAATGGAGTGAGAAGCCGAAGGCATCTTTGGCGGTGAGTTCGTTTGTACCTGCCGAAACGCCATCCTTTCCTGGATCTCGGTCGGCTTGTAGCGTGTTCGAATTTACCCCCTTCATCCAACCTTGAGCCGTATAGACATAATCTACTCCCTGCACTTTCTCATTACCGATTTCAACACGTGCCAGTGGACCGTGCTTGTAGTATTGATAGCTCGCATCTTTTTCCCAGAACGGCGAAACAAGTGGCTCGTTTTGAGCCGCTGCCATACCATATGCCGGGTTGGTCATCGGGGTTTGCTTGGTGGTATACACTTCGGTGATACGGTTATCCGCATCGTAGCGGTAGGCGTGGTGCCATTCATCGACTTTGCCGCGGATAAAAAGTAAAAGAAAGATAAAATCAATGTTTCAATTTCCCTTCTCCTAATTTCTCACTATATTTGCGCTCTCATTTTATGATGAATTTAGCGAGTAAATTAACACATCCAGTTTTTAAAGTAGCACGACTTGTTGCTAGCGATCATAACTTTCAAGCATATGTGATTGGTGGTTTTGTACGCGACCTTTTTTTAGAGAGACCATCGAAAGATATTGATATTGTTGTAGTTGGAGATGGTTTAGAGTTTGCTCAATTAGTAGCAGACCGACTGAAAGTTCAAAAAGTGACGACGTTTAAGACCTTTGGAACAGCTCATTTTCGCTACAAAGATATTGATGTTGAATTTGTGGGCGCTCGGAAAGAATCCTACTCTGAAGATTCACGTAAGCCAGCTGTAGAAAATGGAACGATTAAAGATGATCAATTGCGCCGAGATTTTACGATTAATGCATTAGCATTGAGTTTAATGGATACTAATTTCGGAGAGTTGGTTGACCCATTTAATGGCATTAAAGATTTAGAAGATGGTATTATTCGCACGCCACTCGACCCTGATAGAACCTATTCAGATGACCCGTTACGAATGATGCGTGCGATTCGTTTTGCGACACAATTGAATTTCTCAATTGAGAAAAAGAGTTTAGAAGCGATTTTGAAAAATGCAGAACGCCTGAAAATTATTTCGCAAGAACGGATAACCGACGAATTAAATAAAATCATTTTGGCTAAAAAACCGTCGAAAGGATTCGATTATTTATTCAAAACGAAACTTCTGAAAGAGTTTTTTCCTGAAATGTGTAAACTTTATGGAGTGGAAACAATAGATGGCTATTCACATAAAGACAATTTTTATCATACCATAGAAGTGTTGGATAATATCTCAAAAGACACGGACGATTTATACTTGCGTTGGGCTGCTATTTTACACGATATTGGAAAACCAAAGACAAAACGTCTTTCGTCTAAAAGTGGTTGGACATTTCACAATCACGAAGAAGTAGGAGCGAAGATGGTGACGGGTATTTTCAAAAGGATGCGATTGCCTCTCGGTGATAAAATGAGATATGTTCAAAAACTAGTGCGACTTCATTTACGTCCGATTGCGTTGGTAAAAGGAGATGTGACAGATTCAGCCGTTCGCCGCTTATTGTTTGAAGCAGGTGAAGATGTAGATGATTTAATGACTTTGTGCTCTGCGGATATTACGTCCAAAAATGAGATGAAAGTGAAGCGTTTTAAGAATAATTTTGAGTTGGTAAAACAAAAATTAAAAGACGTAGAAGAAAAAGATCATGTTCGAAATTTTCAACCACCTATTTCAGGAAAAGTCATTATGGAAGTCTTTGATTTAAAGCCAGGAAATGAAATAGGTATTGTCAAAGCACGTATTAAAGAAGCTATTTTAGAAGGTGATATTGCCAATGAATACGATGCCGCCTTCGACTATATGATGAAAATTGCTGAAAGTATTGGTTTGAAACCAAAAAAAATGTAAATTCGACACCATAAAATTAAACGTAATGAGTGCCTATAAATTCCGAGTGTTACTAGACACAGAAAATAATGAAGAAATTTTTCGTGATATAACTATTAATAAAGCCGATACATTTGAGACGTTATATAACGCCGTAATTGCTTCTTTTAATTTTGAAGGAAATCAAATGGCATCGTTTTATATGTCGAATGATAATTGGGACAAAGGATTTGAAATTACGTTGTTAGACATGTCATTAGACGATGATATGTTAGAACCTGTTGCGATTATGTCGGAGCAGAAAATAGGCGACTTTGTTAAAGAATCGGGTCAGAAAGTCATTCTGGTACATGATTTTGTACGTATGTGGATTTTCCTTATTGAACTCATCGAAGTAGTTAAGGAAACAGTTGATAAACCGAAAGTGACATTGTCAGTTGGAATGGCACCTCCTGAGGATTCTAGAATGATGAATTTGGACGATATATTCGGTGAAGATTCTGACGATGAGTATGATAATGAATACGATGAAGACTTTGAAGATGACAGCGATGATGATTATGGTAGTTACAACGACGAAGATTACTAACGTATGAAAGATCCATTAGGGGCGGCTATTGAGGCATATTGTCAAAAACCCTCTAAGAAATTGGAGATTATTGTTCATTCCAAATTATGTGATGATGATGTCATTCCGGTACATCATCTTTTTAGAACCTATACCGATTTTCCTACACTAGAAAAAATAGCTATTGACGCTTGTCGAGGTAAAATACTAGATGTTGGTGCAGGAGCAGGGGCGCATGCTATCTTTCTGAATTCAAAAGGATTCGACGTTAAAGCAATTGATATATCTATACCCGCAATTGACTATATTCAATCCAAAGGTGTAAAATCACAAGTCATTAATTTTTTTGATATTCAAGGCGAAACCTACGATACCATTTTGATGTTAATGAACGGTATCGGAATTGCTGGAACGCTTTCCAATTTGGAGAATACATTGCTGAAATCGTATCAATTACTGAATGACAATGGTCAACTTTTATTGGATTCTTCAGATATCAGTTATCTTTATGAAGAAGAAGATGGAAGTACTTGGATGGATTTAAATTCCGAATATTATGGTAACTTTGACTACCAAATGGAGTTTAAAGGTGTTGTTGGAGAGTGGTTTAAATGGCTTTTTGTAGATTTAGAAAACTTGAAGCAAGTTGCTGAAAAAGTAGGGTTTAAAGTTACGTTACTCACTCAAGAAGAGAGTCAGTTTTTAGTCAGACTCATAAAAGAAGAGAATACAGTTGTTGAATAATAAAATACAATTAAGATGAATAAAATAATGTTTAAATTAGGATTGCTTGCTGCATTTATTGGGTTAAGTTCTTTTTTATATGTCACCAATGAAACGATTCCAGAACAAAAATCACTGTTATGGAAAATTGAAGGAAATGGTTTGAAAAAAGCATCTTACTTGTTTGGAACGATGCACTTAATTGAAAAAGAATACTTCTATTTCCCTAAATCATTAGAGAAATTTATTACTAAGTCAGATGTTGTTGTTATGGAAATCGCCGATTTAAATCAAGCAGAAGCCATGAAATATTTTATCCTGAAAGAAGGAACCTTATTTGATTATTTTAATGAAGCGCAACAAGATTCTCTTTTAACGTGGGTGAAAACAAATGCAGGAATGGACGAAGCAATGTTTCGCTCCACTTTTGAAAAAATGAAACCCTTTGTGGTTTTACAAACCGTTACGCAATTGCAATTTATTGGTAAAACAGAATCGTATGAAAAAACCATTTCTGATATAGCAACGAACAAGAAAATCAAAACATTAGGATTAGAGACGATTGCCGATCAAATGGGGATTTTTGATGATATGACAAAGGAACAACAAACCGAAATGGTGATGGAAGGTATTCGTAATGGCGATAGCTCCAATGATGAAATGGTGATTATGCAAAAACTTTATCGTAAGCAATACTTAGATTCTTTGTATGCCTACGTGGCGAGTAAAGAAAGTGTGTTGATGGATAGCGATGCATTCTTGAAAAACAGAAACCACAATTGGATTCCTAAAATTAAAGATATCATCAAAGATCAAGCTGCTTTTATAGCAGTTGGAGCGGCGCATTTAGGCGGAATGGATGGCGTTATTGAATTACTGAAGAAAGAAGGATATACAGTAACACCCGTTAAATTTTAATCAAGATGAGAAGAATCAATCAGTTACTTTTGATCGCTTTAATGGGATTCGTTTTCGGTTGTAACACTTATTCTGATAAGGATTTACAAGAGTTCGATCAGCAAATTCAGAAATATGTCAAAAAACAACCTGTACCTTTTGAAAAATCGGAATCTGGATTGTATTATTATATTGAAAAGGAAGGCGAAGGTGAAGAGTACATTAAGTTCACTGATAAAGTGACCTTTGCCTACGAAGGAAGATTATTAAATGGTGAGTTATTCGATAGAAGAACACGAGACAACCCTGTTACATTCGAGACGCGTGTGTT
>JBEBRN010000111.1:0-7069 GCA_040394775.1 Taishania pollutisoli | reverse complement strand
AGAGTTGTTTTTCATTGCATTGATTATTCTGCCCATAATTATTTATTTACTTTGGGTCAAAATACAGGAAGTGTTGCTGCACCTGCTAATCCAGAGTCTAATTTTGGAAGCAATGCATTGGGGTATTTTACAGCACGTGTTACAAGTGAAAAAACCGTTATTGTTCCTTAATTTTAGTGATTATGAAAAATAGTGTTTTAATTTTCTTTATTTTAAGTGTTGGAATTTCTTTTTCTCAAAAAGAATATGGACGCACCATTTGTAAAACGTTATCAGAAGAATCATTCTATGGACGTGGATATATTAAAGGAGGTGATTCATTAGCGGCTGAGTTTATAGCGGCTGAGTTTAAAAAACTGAATGTAGAGCCTTTAGGTGATAGCTATTACCAGAAATTCGACTTCTCAATTAACACCTTTCCAACTGATATTCATTTAACGATTAATGGAAAAGAATTAATAGTAGGTAAAGACTATATTCCAAGTGATGCTAGTGGGGCATTTACCGGTAAATGGCGGTTTAGAACAATTACAACAAAAGAATTATTTAAAGATAAATCACTAAAGCCTATTATTGATTCATTGTCAGAGTTTTATTATAACGGTGTCGTGATACAACAATTGGACTTAAAAGGAGATTCTTTAAAACGGTTAAATAGCATTCAAGGAGTATTCATTAAATATGGACATGTATTGAGATTAACACCTGATAAGCTTACATTTAGCGCTAGTGAAAGTCAATTATCGCACGCTTTGTTCATTGTTCGAGAAGAAGCCGTTCCTCAGCCAATAAACACGATAGAGACAATTATTTCACCTGTTTTAAACAAAGAGCATTCCACTCAAAATGTGATTGGATTTATTCCAGCTAAAAAGAAAAACGCACCGTATCTTTTCTTCACAGCTCACTATGACCATCTTGGAGGAATAGGGAATCAGGTTTATTTCCCCGGGGCGAGTGATAATGCAAGTGGTGTTGCCATGTTATTGAGTATGGCGAAGTATTACAAAGAACATGTTTCAAAATACAATTTGGTTTTTATCGCATTTGCTGGAGAAGAAGCAGGATTAATCGGCTCACATTATTACGTTGAGCATCCACTTATATCATTGAAGAAAATTAAATTCTTAGTCAACTTAGATTTAATGGGAAATGGTGAAGATGGCATTACGGTGGTAAACGGAAGTGTTTTTCAAAAAGAATTTGATTTATTACAACAAATTAACACAGAGAAGGAGTACCTTCCAGTAATCAAGTCTCGAGGAAAGGCAGCCAATTCTGATCATTATTTTTTCACAGAAGCAGGTGTTCCTTCCTTTTTCATTTACACGATGGGAGATAACAAAAATTACCATGACGTTTACGATGTCTATGACGATTTAAGTTTTGCTAAATTCGATGAGGTAGTGAACTTATTAATTGACTTTGTAAATCAATTGAAATAAGAGTTTATATCACTGTACTCTTCCTTTTATAGTGAATTCAATGGTTTCTTTGATGGATCGAAAGGTAAAGTCTAATGTGTTCTTAATCTTAGAACTATCATAGGTTGTTGTAGAGATAGCGGTATCAATAGACTCTCGTGTTAGTGTACGTTTTCCAGTAAAAAGACCTTTTAGGTAATCAAAAAATAGTGCTATACTAGAAAGGAAAGAAGTGGTTTTCCACTTTGGTCGTTTTAAATTCATTTCATCTGCTAATAAATTCATTAACGCTCGAAATGAAATCATGTTTCCCGTACACAAATAACGGTCAGAAGGAATGTCTTTTTCAACACTTTGTATCATACACTCAGTTACATCTCTCACATCAACGATAGCATTGGCTCCTGTAGAGTAAAATGGAAACTCTTTTGCCGCTAATCCTACAATTTTTAATGAGCTTTCTGTCCAATCTCCCGCTCCAAAAATAATACTAGGATTGATAATAACGGCATTCAGTCCTTCTTCAATTCCTCTCCAAACTTCTTTTTCCGCCGAATATTTAGAAATAACATATCCAGTTGTTTTCGTCGATTGCACCCACTTATTAGCTTCAATTAAGGGTGCTTTTCTATCTTCATAATTGATAGAAACTGCAGCTGTTGAGGAAATGTGACAAAACTTTTTAACGCCAAAATCAAGTGCGAAATTCACCATATTGGCTGTTCCCTCACGATTTACTTTCATCATCTTAGCAAAGTCTTTCTTTTCGTAGGATACCACACCTGCTAAATGATATACAATATCTACATCTTGAAACGCAATTTCGAGACTTGAAATATCGAGTACATCAGCAATAACCCATTCGATTTTTGAGAAGTATTCTTCTGCTCTTTCTTTGGTATAAATAGCAAAAACCTTCTTAACAAATTCAATTTTAGAAGGGTTTCTATAAGTTGCTCGAACCTGATTTCCCCTACTTGTCAAAGCAAAAAGTAAATGACTCCCAAGCAAACCCGTACCTCCTGTGACCAAAATCATGGTACGAATATACGGTTTATCCAACTTTCGATTTTAAAACGTTGGAAAAAGAATGATATATAACAGAAGAAATTTCTTCTATTTCTCTAAAATCTTCATTTCTACACGACGGTTAATCGCTTTTCCCTCTTCAGTATCATTTGAAGCAACAGGTTTGGAGAGACCAAATCCTTTAGAAGTTAAGCGTTTTGCATGAATACCTTTAGAAATTAAATAATTAAGTACACTTTTAGCACGTTCGTCGCTTAATGTTTGATTATAAGCTGCTGCGCCAACGTTATCGGTATGACCACTAATTTCAATTACAATCTTTGGATTAGCTTTCATGAAATCTACTAATCGCTCCAATTCGGGGAACGAAGTACTTTTTAGTTCACTTTTATCAGTGTCAAAAAACAAGTTATTCAAACGTATACTTTCTCCAACTTCAATCGGATTTAAAAGTAAGTCGTAGTTAATCTCATTGTATTCTTTGAGAGCAGTTGCATCGACATAATTACTAACAGGATAGAAATTTACCTTTTGCGCCATAAATCCATACATAACACCTGAAGGTAAAACGATTTGATAATCACCCGTGTTAGGATTGGTAGAAGCACGTCCCACTTCTTCACTGGTATTTAGATTTTGATAAATGATTTCAGCAAAAATAGGCTCTTTTGTCTTAGCATTTAAGACTTTACCTTTGATGAGTGTCACTGGAGTTGGTTTTGCACCTTCGACTAATTTTATTCTAAAGATATCATCTTTCCCTAACGAATTCTGATTTGAAGATAAATAAGCATAATCACCTTTTGCTGACGTAGAAAAAAATAGATCACTTTCTCGTGTATTAAATTCAGGGCCTAAATTTTCAGGTGTGCTCCAATTTGTCCAACTATCATCTAATCTTCGAGAAACAAAAATATCAAATCCTCCATATCCTAAATGTCCATTTGACGAAAAATAGAGTGTTTTATCATCCGGCGCAAGAAAGGGAGTTGTTTCTTCACCTTTTGAATTGATGACGTCTCCCATATATAAGGGAGACGAATAGGAACTCTCCTTTTTAAAACTAACGTAAAGTGCTTGTTTTTTAGAATTAGGATTACGACTAATGGTCATTATGAGCACCTTTTTATTAGAGGATAAACAAAATTCTGTATACTTTGCATAATTATAATAATCATCAATGATGACGTCTTTAGGTAGGGTCCATCCTTCATCCGTCTTTTGTGAAGTTGAAATTCCAGCTCCCTTAATACTTCCATCAGGCTTATAAGTGTTTGTAACAATGAGCGTATTTCCATCGGCGGAAACACTAACAACATTATTAGGCGCTTTATTATTTATAGGTTTTCCTATGTTTTTTGCTTCTGCCCAATTTCCATCATCATTAAGTGTACTATAATAGACCTCTTGACTTTCATCTTTTATTTCAGAATAATCTTGTTTAATAAAATACAAGGTTCTCCCATCTGGCGAAATCACAGGAGCTCTATCTGAAAATTCACCATTTATATTCGGTCCTAGATTTTCTTTCACGAAACCCTTAATTGGATTTTTCACAAGATTGATATTCGCATCGCCATATTGATATATGTGGATATGATCTACCTCGACTTTCATCGTTTTAGGGACAAGGAAACCCACCGCGAACCATTCAGAATTTTGAAATGCCTGCGTAGATACCTTTATGTTATTAATGTACATATTTACAACAGAATCTATTTTATGGAATTTAATTACATTAAAATTACCTGTTGGTTTAACAATATTTGAGTCAATTTGCCAAGGAATATCATTTGTTTCTGTATAGCTATTCTCTCTGTACTCCGTTTTGTAGTGACAATTGCCAGAAATGTAAGTTGCTTTCCAATTTTGATAACCTGATCCCATGAAAAATCCTAATTCTCCATCTTCGATGCCAGATACTATTCGTAATTTCGCTTCTATAATAAAATCCTGGCTAAGATCAACGTGAAAGTATTGAATGAATACATCATCATAGCCCCATTGATTGTGGATATCGAAAGTATAAACTCCATTTTCAATTTTTAAATCGTAATTCTTCGTGCTTTTAACTTTCCACAAGCGATTATTATTATCGAAGTTTTCTTCAACATTTAACGGTGGTTGAGTGAAACCTTTTATTCCAAAAAAGAATAGACAAATATATAGTATTGAGATTTTCATATTACGTTATTTTACAGTCAATAAATTGGTTTTCAAAAGTAAGTTTTTTTATTTAAGAATCATTCATTGATAAAAAATGCGAAACCCTAACCATAATATTGACTGTTAGGGTTTCGCTTTTTTTATCAGTCTATTCTATTTCTCTAAAATCTTCATTTCTACACGTCTATTGATAGCTTTTCCTTCATCTGTGTCGTTAGTAGCTACGGGTTTTGTTAACCCAAAGCCTTTAGACGTTAAACGTTTTACATCAATTCCTTTAGAAACAAGGTAAGTAAGTACGCTTTTCGCTCGTTGTTCACTTAACGCCTGATTATAGGCTGTTGCTCCAACATTATCGGTGTGTCCTCCAATTTCAATCACGATACTTGGATTCGCTTTCAAAAAATCAACCAATCGATTTAACTCAGAAATGGAAATATCTTTCAATTCACTTTTGTCGGTGTCGAAGAATAAATTGTTTAGACGAATATTTTCACCGACTTCAATAGGACTTAAAAGTAAATCGTATTGAATTTCGCTGTATTCTTTCAGAGCAGTGGCATCTACGTAATTACTAACAGGATAGAAATTTACCTTTTCGGCTAAGAAACCATACATCACACCTGAAGGTAATACGATTTGGTAATCACCTGTTTTAGGGTCTGACAAAGCACGACCAACTTCTTCATTGGTATTTAAGTTTTGGTAGATGATTTCGGCAAAAATAGGTGCTTTTGTTTTAGCATTTAAAACCTTTCCTTTGATAAGTGTTACTGGAGTTGGTTTAGCAGATTCAGGAATCTTTATTTTGAAGATATCTGTTGATCCAAATGAATTATCACTAGAAGTTAAATAAGCAAGATCGCCCTTTGCGGTTACCGTAAAGTAAGCATCCCAATTACCCGAATTAATCTCAGGACCTAAATTTTCAGGCTTACTCCAGTTTGTCCAAGTATCATCTAAGCGGCGAGTCACAAATATGTCGTTTGATCCGTATCCAGGATGTCCGCTTGTAGAAAAATAAAGCGTTTTGTCATCAGGTGCTAGAAAGGGACTTGCATCACTTTCTTTGGTATTTAATATAGCTCCCATGTTTATAGGTATTGAAAATGTGCTATCATTTTTAAAGCTTACATATAGGTCCTTATCCCCATAAGTATCTTTCCTATTTACTGCCATTATTAATGTCTTCTTATTGGAAGACAAGCAATATTCAACATATTTTGAATTGTTGTAATAATCTTCTATGATTATTTTTTTAGGGATTTCCCATCCAATATCTGTTTTTTGAGAAATTGAAATTCCGGGTCCTTTAGGGCTTCCATCTTCGTTATACGTATTCATAAGTATAAGTGTATTTCCATCTGCCGAAACACTGATAAGCCCATTGTGACTACTATTATTTATGGGTGCTCCCATGTTTTTTGCTAAACTCCAATTTCCGTCTTGCTGTTGTTCACTATAATAGATATCCGTAGCTGCGTCTTTTATTTCATCATAGCTTTCTCGAATATAATATAAAGTTTTTCCATCAGACGAAATAACAGGCATTCTATCGGAAAATTCGCCATTCACATTTCTTCCTAAATTTTCTTTTACAAATCCATTGATGGGATTTTTAACTAGATTAATGTTCGCATCGCCATATTGATAAATATGAAGATAATCTACTTCTACTTTCATAGGTTCGGTTATGTAAAAACCAATTTTATTACCAGCAAAAGCTTTTGAAATTAATGTTGCCACTTTTGTATTGTTGATATATACTTTCGTATATCCTCCTTCTTTTTGGACTCTGATAACATTATATTCTCCAATAGGTTTAACGATACTTGTATCTAAAGTCCAGCTGATATCTTTTACGATATTCTCATCTTCGTAATGCTCTACTTTATAATATCTATTTCCAGAAACAACTGCTCTATAGCTGTTTTTCCAGCTATTAGAACCCCAAAATAGGCCGTAGCCATTATCATCCGTACCAGCAACATGACGTATTTTTATTTCGAAAATATAATCTTTACTATCATCGACCATAAAGTCTTTCCAGTAAAATCTACCAGTTTTATCAGCTGGACGATGGTCGATGGTGTAAGCTCCATTCTCAATTTTACAGTCACATGTTTCATTGCTTCCAACTTCCCATAATAGATCGTTGTTATCGAAGTTTTCTTCTACATTAAGCGGTTGTGCAAATCCTTTAATTCCAATAAAAATTAGACAAATAGACAGTATGAAAATTTTCATTATTATATAATTTTAGTTTATGAATTGATTGTACAAAGATAATGATAGATCTCCTCTATGGAAATACGTCGAATAGCGTATTATTGAAATAAAAAGTCCCAAATGTATTTCACATTTGGGACTTTTATAAGTATAGTTCAGTATCTTTATTATCCAATCATTGCTTCATAATCAGCTGCGCTCATTAATTCTTCCAATTCAGA
>JBEBRN010000110.1:0-7231 GCA_040394775.1 Taishania pollutisoli | reverse complement strand
GTTCTTTGTTTAAATTTATCAGTTCCTGAATACCCGTTTACATTTCCAGTAACATTCACAAAAACAGACCAACGTGTACTAGAGAATTCAATTTGACCGAAAGCACCTGCCCACTGAACAAAGCCCAATCTGTTATTCTCATATCCTTGTTCTGCTAATTTATCACCTACTTTTTTCATCGGCGAAGTACTATTCTGATCGGCATTATTCACAAAGTAATCACCCCCTAACAAATCGGTAATTTCACGGTAATGCTCTCCTCGATAAAAACGATAATCAAGACCACTAGAAAAATTCCATTTTTTTGATATTTCGTAATCGAATTGTCCCAAATACCCTACCCAATAGTGATTATTCACAGAAGTAGTCATCACGTTGGATGATTTTAATAATGTCGGAGAATAATTAACATCGATAGTAGGTTGAACTTGTCCAAAGAAACTAATTTCTTGATTTCCTTTAATGATCAAATCCCAATCTAATTGTCCATTCTCATCTTTAGGTGCAGATGAATACTTCAATAACTTTGTTCCACCACCATTTCCAATAGAAGCATAGACAATATTAGAAATACTCATCTTTTTATTAATGACCCAAAAATCCTTCAATGTCAATTGGTTTTTATTGTAATAGTTTAAACGTTCTGCATAAATATTCTTCCCATTCACACGGAAAGTATTTCTATTCTTATAGTCACTATCAATGTAGCCCCAATGTTCATTATAGCGATATCCATTATCATAAGAAGGTGCAGAAGTTATATCAGCTCCCAATTTTAAAGCTTCTGTTGAATCCCAGTATTGAACTTTTTGATTGAATGCTCTTTGCGCATGCTTTTGAGGAGCTCCAAAAACCGAAAAGGAGAGTAAATGATTCTTTAATCGTTTTTGAACTTTCGCATAATAAAACCCACCAATAGAAGGTGTTCCATCGATCCAACCATCTGATTTTTTGAAAGAAGCCGCCAAAGTAACACCCCAACCGCCTTTTAATAAACCGGAATTATATCCTATGGTCGTTCTCCAAAGATTTCCTGACCCAAATTCTTGTTTGAACATTACCTTCTTCTTAGAAGTTAATCCTTGTGTTAATATATTAATTGTTCCTCCGACAGAAGGCATCGATATTTTAGTTGCCCCTAAACCTCTTTGCACTTGAATTCCGCCTGTAATAGCATCCAATCCGAACCAATTTGACCAATAAACAGCGCCATTTTCCATGTCATTTACAGGAACACCATCTATCATTACACCTACATTTCGCTGGGAAAACCCTCGAACGGAAACACGTGCATCTCCTTCTCCACCTCCTTGTTGGGTTGCATAAACACCAGGAGTTGCGTTTAACAACATCGGGATATCTCTGGAACCTAACTCTTCTTGTATTTTTTTAGGATCAATAGTGGTAATTGAAACGGGTGTTTTTCGATCGTCTTTGATAAAGGAACTTGTTACTTTAATCTCTTCTAATTCAATGGATGAATTAATTTTAGCAACAACTGTCGTAATAGGTTCATTTACATCTACATCTAACACAACAGAATCTAACATTATAGCGACCAAACGGTATTTACCATAGGGAACATCCGCAAATGTGATTTTTCCATTTTCGTCGGAAATACCCTTGAAACTTCCTAGCTGGACATTGGCAAAGGGTATCGTTTCATCCGTTCCACCATCAAGAACCGAAATGGTCACTTGGCTTTTTTGCGCAATAAGCAAAACGGGAAGAAAACACACTAAAAATACTAAAAATCTCATATCATTAGATAAGCAAAAAAGCCATCACGATTTATCATGATGGCTTCCTTTAATATATTATTTTACAATTACCTTCTTTGTCAGTTTATTGCCATTTTTTCCCTTTGCCGTAACAAAGTAAACACCAGGACTTACATTTAAATGGATAGTCATAGCTGATTTCGCATTTGGAATGGTCTTTATAATTTGACCTAAACTATTCATAATGATAACTTCTTCTACTGTATTAGTAGATAATAGGTTAATCTGCTGACCTTCAACTGGATTTGGATATATCTCAAATCCGAATTGATCCTCTTTTATAGATTTAACAGCAGTTGCATTGCCACAATCACATGTATGCATACCTAAACTGTCCACATTCATTCTTTTTGCTGGAGCTCCTTGATTATTTAATACCGTATCTCCAAACTCATCAATAATGAAAACAAAGAAAGACAGTGTATCCCATTGCTCATTTGGTTTAAATGCAGTTGGACTTGTTGAAACTCCTTTTTTTACCGATGATTTTCTAACTAAAAAGTGATCTGCAGAAACCACTACTCCCCCATTTGCAACAGGTGTACCATCAAAAGTCCATCCGCCGCCTTGATTCGGTTCTCCTGGATTTTCTCCAATTTTTCCAAAAATATCAATCGGTTGAACATTCGTCAAACTATTAATTGGTAAAGCTAATGGCGAATCTGAAGGGATTATGCCTTTAAATAATACGACTGCATCATTTCCATTCCAATAAAATGCTTTACTTACATTATAATCCGGACAATAAAACTCATCCGCTTTCACACTTAAATCATCCCAAATAGGTGCTTCTTGTCCTTCCCCATCTTGATTGCGTTTATCAATCACACCAACCTGTACATCATGAGGAGCTAACGTTCCACGTAGTTGAATCGCATTCTGAACGGTCGGGTTTGAACTTCCGTTGTCATATCTTACAATAAAATAATTCGATAAATCAATTGCTTGATCTGTGGGATTATAAATTTCCAATGCTTTATTATTACCTAGACCCTCTAGGTATTCTGAAATAAACAATTCGGAACAGTCTTGTGCATTTACTGCAATACATGAAAATAACGATAATAGAAGTAATGATTTTTTCATAAACATTATATTTTGGATTTTTAAACTTTACACATTGTATTTGATAATCTAAAAGATTGATTATCTGGTATTTGAATAAGATTATATTACGCTATAACTTTTCTATACTTTAATGTTACTTCTTATAGGTTTCAGTCAATATGAATATATTGCATCAAGGAGAACTACAATAAGTTTCTACAAAGAAAAATAAAATTTTCATTTTATACCGCTAAAATTGAGAGAGAATATGAACAATTAACGGAATTTTATTCACAATTTTATAAATAGAACTAATTTAGTGTTTTAATATATAAATTTTCACACCTATGAAGAAGATACTGTTATTGTCTCTATTTTGTTGTTTATCCCTTCTTATATTTGGGCAAGGTTCCATTCAAAAACAACCACTTACCGTTGATTTAATTTGGGGAACTGGACTATTTTATGAAAAGCAACCGCTTACAATTGTTCAGCTAAAAGACAATAAACACTATTTAACATTGGAAAATAATGGTGCAGAAATTAATATGTATCAATTTAAACCTACAATTCAAAAAATAAAAACGATTGTTTCTTCAACTGAAGCTGGTATAAATTCAATAGAGGATTATCTTTTATCACCTGATGAACAAAGCATGATAGTGGTTTGTAACAGCCAAAGTATTTTCCGACATAGTTACGTATCAGATCTTTATTTATTTAATATTTCCACACAAAAGATAATGGAGATTGCTCCAGAACACAAAGGAAAACGAGACTTTTCTTTTTCTTCAAAAGGACAATTCATCGTTTATTCATATCAGAATAACTTGTACCGCTACTCTATTACAAGCAATAAAACAACTGCTTTAACCACAAACGGAAAGTACAATGAGATCATTAATGGAACGGCTGACTGGGTGTATGAAGAAGAATTTTCTCAGACGAAATTTTACGACATTAGTCACGATGCCCGCTATGTAGCCTATGTAAGTTTTGAGCAGTTTGACGTCCCACCGGTTATTTTAAGTCATTATTCAGGCGCCACTTATCCTGATTACGAAGTATTAAAATATCCTAAGGTTGGCGAAAAAAATTCAGTCGTTAAACTTCACATTATAGATATCCAAAAAAGCAAAGAAACAACCGTTGATTTAGGAAAATACGAATATATTCCACGATTAAATTTTTCAACTAAAAGCGACTACTTGATTGTACAAACAATGAATCGGAAGCAAGATCACTTAAAATTTCAAAAAGTAGCATGTATTGATGGAAAATATCAAGTGAGTGTTATCAATGAAGAAAAAGACGATAAATATGTGGAGGTAGAAGACCAACTTATCTTCACCCCCAACGAAGATGCCTTTTTAACCCTTAGTGACAGAGATGGATTCAAACATATTTATAAGATAGCTTCTGATGGAACTTCTACATTACTTACCAAAGGAAGTTATGATGTCCAAGAGATAGCTGGAGTTACTTCTGAGAACACTGTTTTATTTATAATTGCACCCATAGACGCTCCTTACAATAGTTCTATTCATTCTGTTGGCTTAGATGGTAATGATTTTAAGTCTTTAACAGAACAAGATAGAAAATATGGTATCAGTTCATATAGTAATGGCTGTGATTACTTCTACGGCTATTATACCAAAGCAAATGAGCCTAAAACTATTGCTTTCTTTAACTTGGATGGACAAATACATTCCATACAAGAAGACAATCAACGATTGAAAACCGAATTAGGTGCGTATGACTTAAGTCCTAAAATCTTTACAAAAATAAAAGGTGTGACAGATTCTCTTTATGCGTCTATTATCTATCCCACAAATTTTGATCCTACCAAAAAATATCCTGTTTACTTTAATGTCTATTGTGGACCAGGTTCAAATACGGTAATCAATCGTTACGGAAGTGCTGAATTTATATATCATGAATTATTGGCTCAAAGAGGCTACTTCGTTATTAGCGTAGATACACGAGGAACACTTTATCGCGGTGCCGACTTTAAAAAGCAAACCTATGGTAAACTAGGAGAGCTAGAGTTGGAAGATTTAATTGCTGTAACGAAAGAAATCTCTAAATGGTCTTATATCGACAAAGATCGTATTGGAATTCAAGGCTGGAGCTACGGTGGATTTATGTCGAGTTTGGCAATTACAAAAGGAGCTGATGTATTTAAAATGGCTATTGCTGTGGCACCCGTTACTAATTGGAAATTCTACGATAATATATACACTGAACGTTATATGAATTTAATGGAGAATAATAAAGACGGGTATGAACAAACGTCACCTGTACGATTCGCTAATCAATTAAAAGGCAAATTCCTGCTTATTCACGGCGATGCGGATGACAATGTACATGTTCAAAATTCAATGGAGTTAGCCAACAAGCTAATTAATTTAAATAAAGATTTTGACTATTTTATTTATCCAAACAAAAATCACAGTATTGGCGGAGTCAGGAAACACCTATTTAATAAAATGTTCAATTTTACATTGTTAAATCTATAACAACTATTAAGGGTGAAATTAGTATAAATATCAATTTTTTTTTCAAAAATATAGTTTTTTATATTTATCTTTTATATCTTAGTGCCCGACTGAAATAAAGGTATATTTGAACACAAAATAAAATCATAAAAAATGAGTGAATCTGCTAAAATTGAATTAGATGGAAAAACATACGAATTTCCAGTAATTGTAGGTACAGAAAATGAAAAAGCAATAGATATAAGTTCTTTAAGAGCACAAACTGGTTATATCACACTAGACGTCGGATATAAAAATACAGGTTCTACACAAAGTGCCATTACGTTTTTAGATGGTGAAGAAGGTATTTTAAGATATAGAGGTTATCCAATTGAAGAATTAGCAGAAAACTCTTCATTTATGGAGGTATCCTATTTGATCATTTATGGTGAATTACCAAATAAAGAGCAATTAGATAATTTCGTAACAAGTATTAGAAAGCACACATTGGTTCACGAAGATATGAAGCACTTTTTCGAGGCTTATCCTTCCAAATCACATCCAATGGGTGTTCTTGCATCAATGACATGTTCGTTATCTACATTTTACCCTGAGTCTTTAGACCCATATAGAAATGAAGAAGCGAAAGACATGACAATAATGCGATTAATGGCGAAAATTCCAACATTAGCTGCTTGGGCATATAAAAACTCCATTCGTCATCCATTTATGTATCCTAGAAATGACATGGACTATTGTTCAAATTTCTTACACATGATGTTTGCTATGCCGACTGAAGATTATGTGGTTGACCCAGTAGTTGCTGTAGCGTTGAATAAATTATTAATTCTTCATGCTGACCACGAGCAAAACTGTTCTACATCAACTGTAAGAATTGTTGGTTCTTCTCACGCTAACATGTACGCTTCTATCGCTGCAGGTATTACCGCTTTATGGGGACCACTTCATGGTGGAGCTAACCAAGCAGTAATTGAAATGTTAGAAACCATTCACAGAGATGGTGGAGATGTTGCTAAATTTGTAAATAAAGCAAAAGATAAAAATGATTCTTTCCGTTTAATGGGATTTGGTCACCGTGTTTACAAGAATTTCGATCCACGGGCTAAAATCATTAAAAAGGCAGCAGATGATGTTCTTTTAAAATTAGGTGTGAAAGATCCATTATTGGATATCGCTAAGCAATTAGAGAAGGTTGCATTAGAAGATGATTATTTCAAAGAAAGAAATCTTTATCCAAACGTAGATTTCTATTCTGGTATCATTTACAAGGCAATCGGTATTCCAACTGAAATGTTTACAGTAATGTTTGCTATTGGTCGTTTACCAGGTTGGATTGCACAATGGAAAGAATTAGCTGAAAGAAAAGATCCTATCGGAAGACCACGTCAGGTTTACATTGGAGAAACAGTAAGACATTACGTTCCTGTTGAAAAAAGATAAAATTTAATATCACATTTTATACTAATGAAGGGGAGTTTTAAAAGCTCCCCTTTTTTGTTGCTTGTTTAAAAATAATACATCAATCTATATAGTATATAATTAACAGATGTCTTAATTTTTAATCATTAGACACTAAAACCACTTAATTACTCAACAAGAAGCATTGTTTATTCGATAGATGTATATAGATTTATGAATCTAAAACAAATATGAATTTACGTTAAGAATGATAAAAAACTTTTACATTATGGGAATGGGAAGATCGGGCACAACTTTGCTTTCATCAATCCTAAATGCACATCCTAATGTAGTTGTTCCACCCGAATCTTTTTTTGAACTTTATTTAGATCGAAAATATAGAAATGTCACAAATTGGGACGAACAAACAATCAATCGTTTTATAAATGACTTATATATTGATCGCCCTTTTCGGTTAATTTGGAAAGTAGATAGAAACTTGCTTTA
>JBEBRN010000109.1:0-7495 GCA_040394775.1 Taishania pollutisoli | reverse complement strand
ATAGAACTTTACTTACAGTAATTGTCTTCCTTTAATTTCAAATATTTTACGATTCAACAAGAACATGCCGCTATGAAAGTTGGTACTGATGCTATGTTGTTAGGAGCTTTTGCTGAAGTCGATAATCACGATGAGGTTTTAGATATTGGCGCAGGAACAGGTGTTTTATCATTGATGCTGGCGCAAAAGGCAGCTAACCTATCTGTATCAGCGGTTGAATTCGACGAAGAAGCACTCAAAGATTTAGCAGTTAATTTTCAAAACTCATCGTTTGACTCAAACTTTACGATTCTAGCCGAAGACTTTAATACATTAGAATTGGAGAAGCAATTCGATGTTATTATTTCCAATCCTCCTTTTTACAAAGATTCCTTTACAGTAGGAGAGAAGGGAAGTCGATCAAAAGCACGGAATGAGGAGAATTTATCTTTTGAAACACTTATTTCAAGATCAAAAAAAATGCTAAAACCAGGAGGTAGATTTTGGTTTATCTTTCCTTCTTCAGACTATGACCAAATAAAACGATTCGTTGTTGAAAACCAGTTATTCATGGAGAAAGAAGTAGTTGTTAATGGAAAGCCAAGCACACCTACTCGCGTAATATTTTGTCTGTCTTTGGTAAAATCAGATAAGGTTGAGAAGTACAGTTTAACAATTAGAAATAGTAGTGGTGGATACACCCAAGAATATATTGAGTTAACCAAAGATTTTCACGCAAAGGATTTATCTCAAAACAAAAAAGACTAAAACAGATTTACTCTATTTTAGCCTTCTTATAATTTTGTGAGTTTTTTATTTAGAAAGCATATTGTCAAAACTATGTTTCCCTGGACCTAAAATAAGGATAGCGATGAATGCTCCCATTATTGCTAGGTTTATATCATTATTTCCTATTACGTCAAAGTTATTCACCGTACTCATGATGACATATGCCGTAATGATGAGTGGAATCGTAGCTAATCGAGTGAAGAGACCAATAATTAAAAGAATAGAACAACCAAACTCTGCAAAAATTGCGAGTGAAAGAGAGATACTTGGACTCATGCCTAAAAAAGATACAAATTCAGGACTGATTTTATCAAAATTGACAATTTTAGCCCAGCCATGAGGAATCATAATGGTACCAAATACAAATCGCAATAGTAATGATGTCCAATCCGCTGCGTCCTTTGAGGATTTAGTAGATAGTAAGACTTTCTTAAACTTCATACTTATATTAAATTAAAGATTTTGACTCGTATACTCGTTATATTGAAAATAGTTTCACTTTAGTTCGGAAGAAACCTCAATAGCATTCGTTATTAATTTATGAATAGGGCATTTATTAGCGATTTGAAATAATCGTTCTCGTTGTTCCGCTGTCAAGTTTCCATCTAATTCAATTTCGCGATGAATAGTAGGTAGTTCTCCCGGCTTCTCTGCTTTGATAAACTGAATATTGGTTCGTATTTCTTTTAACTCCCACTCTTTACGGCCTGCATACATTTTTAGTGTAGCAGAAGTACAGGCAGCCAAAGCCGCAATAATAAGTTCATCAGGAGACATGCCTTTGTTTTTTCCACCTAAATCAGTTGGCTCATCTGAGATTAGTGTATGGCCTGATTGTGAGGTTATTTCAGTTTCATAATTTTCTGATTGCGTTTTTGATTGAATAGATATCATGATCGTAAGATTTAATTTTAAAGTACTATTTTACGATTATTTCTCAGAGAAAGCAATGTTTAAGGTGTTTTTTTTTAATATCAGACATAGCTAGGTGAAGAACAAAACGTTGATTTAAGAAAATGGAAGACTTTGAAAATAAATGCGGTTAATCAATTGAAGTAATAAAATGTTTTCGTATTTTAGCATAAGATTCAATTTCAAACCATTGATTAAAACTGCTCTCTTTTCTTTTATAATTCTGCTATGTTTTTCTTGTAATACGAACGTTGCAACAGAAATTAAAATAGTCAAAGAATTGAAAAACAAAGATTTACCGTATGTCTTACATAAAGGTAAGTTATCTGTGTTGTTTGAAAATAATTCATCTTCTTACTTTGAATACCATGGAAGTAGTATGGGATTTGAATATGATATATTAAAAGAGTTTTGTAAAGACCATCAGTTGGAGTTGGATATTCATATCGCTTCCAATAGAAATGATATGTTTAAAATGTTAGAAGATGGTGAGGTAGATGTTGTTGCAAGCAATCTTTCCGTTACCAATGACCGAAAAAGAGAGATTTCTTTTTCCTCCCCCATTCTAAATGTTGAACAAGTATTAGTCCAACGTAAGTTCGATGAAGAAAACCCTTCAGATTATATTTCTGATGCGACACAATTAGCACGTAAAAAAGTAAACGTTTGGGAGAATTCAGTTTATTATGATAAACTAAAAAGTATACAAAATGAGTTGGGAGATACCATTTATATTTATGGTGAGAATGGTGATATTAGTACAGATTATCTAATTGAACAGGTGGCAGATGGCAATATTCAATATACTGTTACCGATAAGAATATTGCACTTATTAATCAATATTATTGGAACAATATAGATATTTCTCTTGAACTAAGCTTTAAGCAGAAAATTGCATTTGGACTTCGCAAATCATCCGTCAAATTAAAGGCTGAGTTGGATAACTGGATTGAAAAGTTTAGGGAAACTGAATTGTATAGCTTTCTACATTATAAATATTTTGAACTGCCATCAACAGCACAATTAGCATTAAAATCTTCGCCTTCTTCCAATTATGCGGCAGTCAGAAAATTAATTATTGCTCAATCCAAAAATAAACCGTTTGATTGGGAACTAGTAGCTTCTATTATTTATCAAGAATCTCGATTTAACCCCACTATTATCGGTTTAGGAGGGGCTTATGGATTGTTTCAATTTATGCCTTCTACTGGTGTGAAATTCGGTGTTTATCCTAGCTCTACCATTGAAGAGCAGGTAGAAGGTGGAATTAAACTCATTTTAAAAAATTACAACCTTTGGAGCAGTGCCAGTACAGAAGAAGATCGAATTAAGTTTACCTTAGCGGGTTACAATTCGGGAGCATCTCATTTATATGATGCTAGAACCTTGGCTGCTAAACATCATTTGAATCCCAATAAATGGAATAATAACGTAGAAATAATGTATCGAAATCTTTCTTCTCCAGAATATTACAATGATCCAGACGTTAAATATGGTTCCTCTAGAGGTGTTCTAACGGTATATTACGTAAGGGATGTTTACAACCGATACATTAAATATAAAAGCACGAATAAATAAATGCCCTCAAAAAAACAACTAATTGTCATTCAGGGCCCAACAGCTTGTGGCAAAACTGCATTGTCTATTGCGCTAGCAAAACATTTTAATACAGAAATTCTTTCCGCAGACTCACGACAGTTTTATAGAGAAATGGAAATTGGAACCGCAAAACCAACGCTTATTGAATTGCAAGAGGCACCACATCATTTCATTAATTCAAATTCTATTCATCACCTGCTAACCGCTGGAGAATATGAACAACAAGCATTACTTCTTTTAGAGGAACTATTTCAAAAGATTGACACAGTTATACTTGTTGGTGGTTCGGGTATGTTTGTGGATGCCTTAGTGGACGGTTTAGATCCTATTCCGACAAACGAAACTATTCGAGAAGAACTAAATAAGCGATTTGAAAATGAAGGGATTAGCAATTTGGTACAGGAATTGATATCACTGGACGAGAGTGCGAATAACACGATAGATTTAAATAATCCACATCGTGTTATTAGAGCACTCGAAGTAGTTTTAATAACTGGAAAATCAATAAGTTCTTTTAAAAATCGTACGCCAAAGAAACGTTTGTTTGATACTTATCGATTTGCGATAAATTTACCGCGAGAAGTATTATATGAACGGATTAACAAACGAGTAGATATAATGCTACAACAAGGACTGTGGGAAGAGATTCAGCAGTTATATGCCTTGAAGCATTTAAAGACACTTCAGACGGTAGGATATCAAGAGTTTTTCGAGCATTTGGATGGTGCAATTTCTTTTGAGGAAGCGATTGAGTTAGTCAAGAGAAATAGTAGGAGATATGCTAAACGTCAATTGACTTGGCTACGACGAACGAAAGATATAAATTGGTTAGAAGGACAAGAGGTTAAAACACAAGTTGACGAAATTTTAAAGGTGTTAAAATGAGAATTCAGTTAAACAATGTGGTGCCTGTACCGTTGCGAGATATACAAAATCATGTTTCGACGTGTTGGAATACGATAGTAGATATTCTTTCCGATCAACGAGTAGTTGTTCAGGCAGTTTCAGGGAAGGGAAAATCGACCTTTGTCAATAGTATTTATGGCATTCGTTTTGACTTCGATGGTGAAATTTTATTGGACGGACAATCTACTAAGACTATTTCAATGGATGAATGGAGTGATATACGTTCTACTAAGTTATCAGTTGTTTTTCAGGATTTACAGCTCATTCCTCATTTAACAGTGGAAGAAAATTTATCCTTGAAAAATGAATTAACGCATCACAAGACAAGCGAAGAACAAAAACAAATGGTAGAACGTGTCGGTCTTCCAGACAAATGGAGCATCGCTTGTGGATTACTTTCATATGGACAACAACAGCGAATTGCCATTGTCAGAGCATTGCTTCAACCGTTCGAAGTCATTTTGTTAGATGAACCTTTTGCTCATTTAGATAGTGAAAATTCACAGCTTTGTTATGCGCTAATAGATGAAGAAGCTAGAAAAAATAACGCAACGGTGGTACTGACCACCTTGAACAATACAACGATTGATTCATTTGACCAATTATTGATATTATGAAAATCTATCATAAACTTTTCTTTTCGACAACGAGCAAGACACAACTTGTTGTTGCTGGATTTGCCACATTCATAGGCTTTCTGTTGTTATTGGTTGGAATTAATTATGTTTTCCAAATTCAAAAATATCGTTCTCAAAATGAACTTTTAACCGACAATGTATTTGTTGTTCAACGAAAGATTTCTAGTGGTGGAGCTTTTAAGATTCAGAAAACAGAATTTAATGAGAAAGATCAAGCGTTTATCAAAAGTCAACCTTTTATCGACAACTTTCAACCTTTGACCACCAATAATTTCGACATGGATTTCCAATTGTCGGATGAGAATATGCCCTACATGCGCACCGATATCTTTATACAGAGCATTTTACCGGACTTTTTGGATGTGAAAAATATAGATTGGAGTTGGGATTCCACAAAAAGCTATGTGCCAATTATTGTTCCTAAGGAGTTTTTGATTATGATGAATTCATTTATGAGTTCAAAGAATATGCCTCAACTTTCGGAGGAATTGGCGAAGAAGATTCATTTTAGATTTAATCTTAAAAAAGGAGATCAACGTGAGGCTATTGAATGTCGCGTGGTTGGATTTACAAGTGTTTTTTCAGCTGTATTGGTTCCTGATGAATTTATGGAATATGGTAGTCGTAAATATGGAACCGACAAGGAGAAAATCACACAATTGATACTTTCTCACTACGAAGATGGTTTTGGGCAATTTAAAAAATTTCTAGTAGATAATTACTTAGAGACTAAATCTACTGACTTGATTATGAGTCAAGTAAAAAGCATGACCTTAATATTGTTTAATTTTATAGCGGTATTGGCAGTAATTATCATTGTATTGTCGGCAGTTATTTTTTCTCAATATAGTCAGTTAATGATTGAGTCCAAAAAATATGAGATACAAACTATGTTACGCTTGGGACACAGAGTGAAAGCCATTTCGAATGTTATTTTCTATTATTTCGCTAAAATTATATTGATTATCAATGTTTTGACAGTGAGTGCCTTCATTGTAATATTGTTTTTTCTTAATTCGTATTTTGCAAAATATGGTTTTGATTTTCAACATTCACTCTCATTTTACCCATTTATAGTGCTAGGTTTTATTAATTTTACATTATTATATTTTATTTGGAAGAAAATATCTTCCGTTATAAAGCATTATTAAAAAGTTAATATTGTCATAGCCATCGGTCTAAAAATTAATTTTAAACGTTTAAATATAAAAACTACAAAATGAAAAAAGTACTTATATTATTTGCTGTAATCCTTCCTATTTTTGCTTTCAGTCAAAAAATTCGAATTAAAGTAGATGGTGAAAAAGACACCACCGTTTTTTTGGTAAAGTATTATGGGAATAAAACACTTTATGCAGACACAGCGGAAATGGTGAATGGTGTTGTTACATTTGATGGGTCAAAGCAAAAGGCCGGAATGATGGGACTTTTATTGCCTGGCCAAAAATTCTTTGAATTCATTTACAATAAATCGGAAGTGGATTTTGAAACGAAAGGACCGAATTACGTTGGGAATATGAAAATCAAGAAATCAGTTGAAAATAGCCTGTTTCTCGAGTATATTAATACATTGAATGTGAATCGAGAGAAAAGCAATAGCTTGTTAGATAAATCGAAAACACTCGATAAAGATTCAAAAGAGTATAAAGATATAATGGCACAGTTGGATGCTATTTCGAATGATGTAAAAAACTATCAGCATAAATTTGCAAAGGATCATAAAGATAAGCTTGTCGGAAAGATTGTTTCGATGATTACAGATGTAGAAGTTCCTGAAGCGCCAAAGAATGAAAAAGGAGAAATCATTGATTCCAACTTTCGATATTTTTATTACCGTGATCACTTTTTTGACAATGTGGATTTAAAAGACGATCGTTTAATCAATATGGCCATGTTTCATCAGAAACTAGAGGTCTATTTTGGAGAGAAATTCCTAATTCAAAATCCAGATACTATTGCAAAATTTGCTTTTAAGTTGTTAGACCAAATGGATTATCGCTCAGAGATATTTAAGTACACTTTGACGCAGATTATGATTACGGTAGAACAGTCGAAAGTGATGGGAATGGACAAAGCTTTTATCCTTCTAGGAGAACGTTACTATTGTAATGTAGCTCCCGATGGAAAACCGTACGTTGATTGGGTGAAAGAAGAAAAATTGAAAGATATTTGTGATAAAGTAAAAGTCGGTAAAAACCTGACAGTAGGAGCACAAGCTATTAATATTATTTTACCAGATACCACTGAGAAAAATTGGATGAGCCTCTATGATGTGAAGGCAGAATACACGATTTTATATTTCTGGGAAGCAACTTGTGGACATTGTAAAAAAGCAACGCCGTTATTGGAAAAACTCTATACTGAAAAATTAAAAGCACGTAATGTAGAGGTTTTTGCAGTAAGTAAAGCAATTGGAGATGAATTCAAGCAATGGAAAAAGTTTTCGTCAGATAATAAACTAACCTTCATTAACGTTGCATTGACAGATAGTATTTATAAAGATGCTGTGAAAGATGCCCGTAAATACATTCCTAGATATACGACCATTGAGTCATTGAACTTCTCAGATACCTACGATGTTTATTCGACTCCAACTATTTATGTATTGGATAAAGACAAGAAAATTGTCGGAAAACGATTAGGATTGGAGCAATTAGAAGAATTCATCGAT
>JBEBRN010000108.1:0-7766 GCA_040394775.1 Taishania pollutisoli | reverse complement strand
TATTTAGGTGAACATTTTGATATTCACGGTGGCGGCATGGATTTGAAATTTCCACATCACGAATGTGAGATTGCACAAGGTATTTCTGCTAATAAGACAAAACCTGTAAATTACTGGATGCACACCAATATGTTGACTTTGAACGGTCGAAAAATGTCAAAATCGACTGGAAATGTGGTGTTGCCACATGAACTTTTCACTGGTGAAAACAACGAATTCGAGAAAGCATATCATCCGATGGTGGTTCGTTTCTTTATGATGCAAGCACATTATTCAAGTACACTCGATTTTTCTGGAGATGCACTGAATGCTGCCGAAAAAGGATTTGACCGTTTGATGGAAGCGTTGAAAACATTGAAAAACATTCCTACTGGCACTACTTCTTCGGAAGATGTTCCAGCGTTAATACAAAGTTTTTATGATTCCATGAATGATGATTTTAATTCGCCTATTTTAATCGCGAAATTATTTGAAGCGGTAAAGTACATCAACTCTGTAAACGATAAAAAAGCATCGATAACTGCTGAAGACAAAGATTTGTTGACCTCATCTTTGAACGCATTTGTGTTTGATATTTTAGGTTTGAACTTTAAAGAGGAACAAGGAAATGGAAAGTTAGATGGCGTGATGAATTTAGTCATTGACCTGCGACAAGATGCCCGTGCGAATAAAGATTTTGCGACCTCCGATAAAATCAGAGATTACCTTTCAGAAGTAGGAATTACGATTAAAGATTCCAAAGAAGGAACATCTTGGTCTTGAGAGTAATTGGTCTTTTTTAACCGCAGAGTACGCAATGAAGGCGCAGAGGGCACAAAGAATTTTTCTATGAAAAACCAACGCTCTCTTCTCTCACTCTCGCTCTGGTTTTTTTCTCTGTTTTCTCAGAGAAAAGAACTCTTATTTAGTTTACTCTAAAATAAATGTTTTATATTTGTATTTAATAAACTTAGCCTTGTCTAAGTTTTGATAGAAATAGAACTTATTTTTAGCTATGAACAAGAGTAAAATGCGTATCAAAAAGTATCGTGACAACTTGAAACAAGAGCGAGTAGGGAAATCCTTTCTAAAAAGTATCATATTTTTCAGTTTGATTATTCTTGTAGCCGCTTGCCAAGGAAACACCACGAAATCGAATAAATTGAACGTAGTGACCACTACCAATATATTTACTGATTTAGTGCACAACATTGGTGGAGATTCCATTCAACTACAAGGACTTATGGGCGCAGGTGTCGATCCACATTTATACAAAGCGAGTGAAGGGGACGTTTCTAAATTATCTCAAAGTGATATCATTTTTTATGGCGGTCTTCATTTGGAGGGGAAAATGGTCGATGTTTTTGAGAAGATGAAAGCTATTCATAAAATGACTGTTCCGTTAGGTGAATCTGTTAATAAAGGACAATTAATAGAATCCGCTAACTTTGGAGGAAACTACGATCCTCATACATGGTTCAACGCTCTTTTAATCAAACAAATGGCGAATAAAGTAACCGATGTTCTTTCAAAAGCAGACCCCAAAAATGCCGATTATTTCAAAGCAAATAATATCAAATATCAGAAAGAATTAGATGAATTAGATACCTATATACGCGCTAAACTAGAGAGTTTACCGAAAGAAAGACGTATTTTAGTGACCGCTCATGATGCCTTTAATTATTTTGGTAAAGAATATGGCGTGCATGTACTTGGTTTACAAGGAATTTCTACCGCTACTGAAGCAGGTGTGAAAGATGTTCAAAGACTACGAGATTACATCATTAAAAATCAGGTAAAAGCTATTTTTATCGAAAGCTCTGTTCCGCGTAGAAATATTGAGGCATTACAAAAAGCGGTAGGAAAAGATGGTTACAAAGTTGAAATGGGCGGGTCGTTATACAGTGATGCTTTAGGAAGTCCAACTTCCACAGAGGGAACCTATATTGGCATGTTTAAATACAATGTGAATACCATCGTTGAATCACTAAAATAATGAAGTATGGAAGAGGAAAAATTTGCCATTCAAGTCGATGATTTAACCGTTGCTTATAACTACAAGCCTGTATTATGGGACATTGATTTAAAAATTCCTGAAGGAGTGATGATGGCCATTGTTGGTCCAAATGGCGCCGGAAAATCAACCTTGATTAAAGCTATTTTGGACATCGTAAAGCCGATTGCTGGAAACATAAAAATATTTGGAAAACCCTATAAGAAAAACCGCAACATGGTGGCTTATGTTCCTCAAAAAGGAAGTGTCGATTGGGATTTTCCCACAACAGCAATTGATGTGGTATTAATGGGAACATACGGTGATTTAGGCTGGATTAAACGCCCTGGCCTGAGAGAGAAAAAGGCAGCGTTGGAGGCCTTGGAGAAAGTAGATATGCTTTCGTTCAAAGATCGTCAAATTAGTCAATTGAGTGGTGGACAACAACAACGAGTTTTTTTAGCACGTGCCTTGGTTCAAAATGCGGCAATTTATATGATGGACGAACCTTTTCAAGGAGTCGATGCCACCACCGAAATAGCGATTGTGAATATTTTAAAGGAATTACGAAAAGCAGGAAAGACCTTAATTGTGGTGCACCATGATTTACAAACTGTTCCAGAATATTTCGACTGGGTGACTTTTCTAAATGTGGAGAAAATAGCAACCGGCCCCATCAAAGATATTTTCAACGACGATAACCTTACGAAAACCTATGGTATCAACTATAAAGTAGCTATTAAAAATTAAACGTGTACCACTAAAAGATGTCCATTTACAATCTATTCATCGAACTATTTACCGACACTACTTTGCTTACCATTACAATTGGAACAATGGTATTAGGCGCGACAAGTGGAATGCTGGGTAGTTTTGCTGTATTAAGAAAAGAAAGTTTGTTGGGTGATGCTATTTCACATGCCGCACTTCCGGGTATTGTTTTGGCATTTTTAATCACAGGTTCCAAAGAATCGTACGTGCTCTTATTTGGCGCTTTGATTGTTGGTTTAATAGGAACCATTTGGATTCGAAGTATCATTCATAAAACCCATCTCAAAACAGATACGGCTTTAGGGCTTATTCTGTCGATATTTTTTGGTTTCGGAATGCTTTTATTGACCTATGTTCAAAAGTTACCGAACGCCAATCAAGCAGGTTTAGATAAATATTTATTTGGACAAGCAGCTACTTTAATCAATCAAGATGTTTATATTTTAATTGGCATCACAGTGGTGGCGATTATCGTTTTATTCCTCTTTTGGAAAGAATTTAAAATCATGCTTTTTGATTCCAACTATGCAAAAACGCTCGGGTTTAATGTCAAGTTCATCGACATTCTTATCAGTTTCTTTATTGTTTTAACCATCGTTTTAGGTTTGCAAACCGTTGGTGTCGTTCTGATGAGTGCCTTATTATTAGCACCTGCGGCAGCGGCTCGCCAATGGACCAATAGTTTAGGGAAAATGGTTTTAATTGCTGCTTTTATCGGAGCTTTATCTGGATTAATTGGTACCGGAATTAGTGCATCAGAAGATAACCTTCCAACGGGCCCAGTAATTGTAATGGTCGCTTCTACATTGGTTTTATTTTCCTTTATATTTTCACCTACACGAGGAATTCTATTTCGTCAAATTCGATTATATCAAAATAGAAATAATTTGGAATTGATGAAAACCTTACAGTTGATGTATAATATCGCCAAAACACACGAGAACTTTTCACATCCACACGCCATTGGTATTCTCAATAATTTCCACGGATTTACAAAAACGTCATTAAAGAAAATGGAAGAACGAAAATGGATTCAAATTACTGGTAATCAATGGCATTTAACAGCAACTGGCTTTAAAGAAGCCAAAGAAATGTTTCATTCTAACACCTTGAAAAATGAGTGATGCACAAATAGAAATACAAGTAATTGCTATGATTGTCGCAGCCTCATGTGCCATTCCGGGTGTGTTTTTGGTATTACGAAGAATGTCGCTAATCAGCGATGCCATCAGTCATTCCATTCTTTTAGGAATTGTCATTGGGTTCTTTATCACAAGAGATCTTAATTCACCGATGTTGATTCTATTAGCTGCCTTAACAGGCGTAATCACTATCGTTATGGTAGAAATGATTCAACGTTCCAAACTCGTCAAAGAAGATACTGCCATTGGACTTGTTTTCCCACTACTATTTAGTATTGGCGTTATCTTAATTTCCAAAAATGCAAACGATATTCATTTAGATGTCGACGCTGTTTTAATTGGTGAATTAGCTTTCGCTCCATTCGATCGGTTTTTGTTTAACGGAATGGATTTAGGACCAAAATCACTTTGGATAATGGGAACTATATTAATTTTCACAGTCATCCTACTTTTACTCTTTTTTAAGGAACTGAAAGTAACGACCTTCGATACAGGATTAGCCGCTTCAATAGGTATATCACCTCTCATTTTTCACTACGGTTTAATGTCTGTTTCTTCCATAACTATTGTGGGCGCTTTTGATGCCGTTGGCGCAATTTTGGTGGTCGCCTTAATGATTGCACCAGCAGCTACCGCCTATCTTTTAACCACCAACCTCAAAAAGATGATTGTCCTTTCCATTTTGTTTGGGATTACTTCAGCCATTGGTGGCTATTGGCTAGCGCATTATTTGGATGCTTCCATTTCTGGATCGATGACTACCGTTTTAGGAATCATTTTTCTAATTACGTTTTTATTTGCCCCAGACAAAGGTCTGATTGCTATTCTTTATCGTCATAAAAAGCAGAAGATTGAAGTGTCACTTATTACTTTTTTATTACACATCAATAATCACAAAGAAGAAGTTGAAGCACGCCAATTCATCCATCTACAAGAACATTTCAACTGGAGTAAATCATATGCCGAATCCGTTGTCGATTTAGCGATTAAAAATAATATGATTCAATTTGATAACGATCTTATTTCTTTAACCGATAAAGGGAAGAACTTTACCAAACTGACACTCGACTACATCTTAACAAATCGCGACGACCAAATTGAACATCTGAAAAGTACATTCTTTCTTTTTAGAGGGTAGTTTTGTTTAGCGTTGAAAATTAATTTTTTTAACCGCAAAGTTCGCAGTGGAAGCGTAGAGAGCGCCATGAATCTCTCGTCTTTCTTTTTCACTCTAGTTTTCGCTTTGTTCTCTCATTCTCACTCTTTTTTTTTATCTATAGAAAAAAACCACTACATTTGCCACGTCTCTAAGGGGTGCTTATTGCAAAATAGGCTGAGATTATACCCATTGACCTGATCAAGATAATGCTTGCGAAGGGAGGTGACCGACAAATATTTAGTATTAACCAAGAGAATTGGCCCCTTGTTCTTGTATTTATTTTTTAAATGAAAACAAGAATAATTTTTAATGTAATCCTCGTATGTTGTTCTAACATACTATTCTCCCAACAAACTTACAAAGGGAGAGTTATCAATGAGGAAAGTAAACCTGTTAGTAAGGTAACTGTTATCAATAAACTAACACAGCAATCCGTTTTTACGAATACTAGTGGTGAGTTTGAAATGGCTGTTTCACAAACAACGCCCATTACTTTAAAAGCACCAGATTATGAGCTGTTGCACGACACCATTTATCCAAACCAACCGCAGAAAGTATTTGTGATTTTCTATTCGCACCAAGAATTGGAAGAAATACAAATCAGAGCGACACGTGCTGGCGGAAACACACCGACGACTTACACCGATTTGAATCGAAAAGACATCCGCGATAAAAACTACGGACAAGATTTGCCGTATTTGTTAGATGGAACGTTGTCTACGGTCGTTTCTTCGGATGCCGGTGCTGGCGTTGGATACACGAATATTCGTATTCGAGGTGTTGATCCTACCAGAACGAATGTCACTATCAACGGAATTCCGGTTAACGACGGCGAATCACAAGGAATGTTTTGGGTGAATATGCCCGACTTTGCTTCTTCTTCTGAGTCCATTCAAGTTCAACGTGGTGTTGGAACATCGGCTAACGGTGGTGCTGCTTTTGGTGCGAGTATCAATGTGAAATCGGATAATATCCGTCATAAAGCATACGGCGAATTAGACAACAGCTATGGTTCGTTTGACACTTGGAAAAATACCATCAAAGCAGGTACAGGAATTATCAACGGGCATTTTGCATTTGATATGCGTTTATCCAGAGTGTCTTCAAAAGGCTATGTGGACAGAAGTAGTTCCAACTTGAAATCTTTTTACACTTCGGGTGCGTGGTTTAATAAAAAATCGATGGTGAAATTTAACATTTTCAGCGGACAAGAAACCACTTACCAAGCATGGAATGGTATTCCAGAAAGTCGTTTGAAAAATGATGAACAAGGAATGATCGCATATGCCGACAGAAATGGTCTTACGCAAGAAGAAACGGAGAATCTGTTGAAAAGTGGACGAACGTATAATGCGTTTACCTACAACAATCAAGTAGACCATTACAACCAAACACATTATCAGTTACATTTTAATCACCGTTTTAATGACTATTTGAAATTCAATGTTTCATTGCATTATACGAGAGGAAAAGGCTATTACGAAGAATATAAAAATAATCAGAAGTTAGTCAATTATAACATCGATCCAATTGTTATCGATAGTATGACAACTATTTCTAAATCTGATTTAATTCGTCGTAAATGGCTAGATAATCATTTCTATGGCGCCGTTTATAACTTGACGTATTCAAAAAATAATTTAGAGCTCATTTATGGTGGAGGGATCAACCGTTACCAGGGAAAACACTACGGTGATGTTATTTGGGCGCGTTACGCTTCTAATTCCGAAATTGGAGAGGTGTATTACAACGACGATGCCTCAAAAATTGATTTCAACAACTACTTCAAAGTGAGTTATAAATTGAAACGCAATGTTCTTTTTGGAGACGTTCAACTGCGCACTGTTCAATACGTCTTTGAAGGTATTTCTGACTTGAGTGCTACTGCGATTGCTACTACTCAGAAAGCCAATTATGTTTTCTTCAATCCTAAAATTGGTTGGATGTTTAACTGGAACCCAAATAACAATACTTATGCTTCCGTTGCAGTTTCCAATCGCGAACCTATTCGCAAGGACTTTACCGAAAATGTTAGCGGCAATCGCCCACTTCCAGAAACCTTATACAATTTAGAAATTGGAAATCGTTTTCAAAAAGGAAAATGGTCTTTCAACGCCAATTACTACATGATGTATTACCACAATCAATTGATTTTGACGGGACAAATCAACGATGTCGGTGGTTATACGAGAACCAATGCCAAACAATCGTACCGAACTGGAATTGAGTTGGAAGCGAGTTACAAACCGTTGAAATGGTTGACCGTTATTGCTGGCGGAACCTACAGTTTGAACAAAATTATCGACTTCACCGAATACGTGGACGATTACGACAACGGCGGACAATTGGCCATTCAGCACAAAAACACAGACATTGCCCTTTCACCCAACGCGATTTATTCAGCCGGTTTGATTTTTGAACCCGTAAAGGATTTCAACATTCGCATAAATGGTAAATATGTCGGTCGTCAATTCCTTGACAATTCTTCCGATAAAGCACGTTCCATCGACGGTTATTTCGTGATGAATACATCCATTAGCTACTTGTTGAAAATTCCAAAAATCGAAGGAATCGAGTTTGGTTTGATGGTGAACAATGTATTGAACAAGATGTACGCCAATAACGGTTATACGTATAGCTACATTGCCAACCAAGAAACGATTAAAGAGAATTTCTACTTCGTACAAGCAGGGATTAATTTTATGGGTAGGATTTGTGTAAG
>JBEBRN010000107.1:0-8153 GCA_040394775.1 Taishania pollutisoli | reverse complement strand
TAGAATTCTACGGTAGAACGGAGTCGTTAGCATAGAAAAATGGTAGATGTTGCTAAGCTAATTTTCGAAGTGTTTTTCTGAGAAAGTTTTAGATGTTACGGGAGTACATTACCAATTGAGTAGATTACCAAAAAAAGGATATAACTTCCTCAAAATAAGTTATTTTTTCTCCAGCAGCATTCGTCTTTTCATATTCTATCGATATGGAAACATTTTTATTTTTTTCAATATCAAGATTTGAAGCACTTAGACTATAAATGATTTCGTTTTTCTTTAAATCGATTTTTTTATCCAATTCAATCGCATACTCACTTTCTTTATAGCCATCTTTATTTATTTTCTCCCATTTGACAAGTTCTATCTTTTTTATCTCAATACTATCAGATAGCATTCTGTCTTTTAGGATTATTTTCAAATCAGATTGTTTATTATAAAGTTTTATTTCTTTTGTATTCACCACAAAATATTTATCCAAAGTATAATATCCAAAACTAATTACAGGGGTTGTTTTGAATTTTCGATAAGAATATTTTATATATCGAAACTTTTTTTTATCAGGGAAATGAGTCAATATGAATTTTTTAGGTTCCATTAAGAAAAAAGTCCGATTTAGTGTAGCATTTGTCGACTTCTTTACGTTATTCCGATCGCTCCAAGTAATGTCAGACATCATCATTCTTTTATTTATCTCAACTGCATTCCATGCATGAGGTACCAATAATAAACGGTCATTCGATATCTCTTTAACATATCCACTAATGTAATTTGAGTTAAACTCTAAATACTTGGCTAGACTATCCATAAATATTGAATAATGCCCGCATACCCCTTTCTTTTGATTTAAAGCAGATTTAGTTGATATATATCTTGACTTCTTATCATAATTTAAGTGATTAACAACCCATTTTGCTAAAATAGCATATTGAAGCTCTTTGCTTCCATCAAATTTTAAGTATTGAGCAACTTCCAATAAACTCTTGTTTTTATAATTATTTTTAACCAGTATTTCTTCACCAATGATAGAATCCAAATATTTATCCGAATAATATTCATTTTGACTAAGTCCATACAAGGAGAATATAAATAATATACTTAAAAAGAAATATTTAGTCATCATTTATTTTTTAGGTATAGCACCTTCTTCATTACAATTACAGCTTTCCTTTTTTGTTTTAGTTTGGGTAGTCTCAATAACTTCTGATGTCCTTGTTGTTCCTACTTTCGTTTCCTTAGTAAGACTTGAAGAACTTTTTGAAGAAACTATTTCACCATTTTTGCTATAAGTTTTTATTGTAGTTATTTTTTCATATACAGCTTCAAAAATATCAAGGGAATATTGTCCAGAACTTTTTGGATATAAAGTAACTTCAAAATTAGTTCCTTGAGGTATTTCTATATTATCATAATATCCTATTTCACCTTTATTGTCAAACAATATCCCATTTGTTGATGTATTCTTAATGATTAAATGTTCTGCAGCTCCAAATGTATTAAATTTTATTACTATAGGTTTTTCCGCATAATATTCTTTTTTAAGTATCGTGGTCTGATCACTGGAACCTAAATCATCTATTGGAACAATACCTACTTTGTTTATTGTTGTTATAGTAATCTTCTGATAATTTACTATTTCTTGATAATCAACTTTTCTAAAACAAATTGGAGGTGTAGGTTTATCGTTTTCCCAATCTGCTCCTTTTATATGTACAAGTTTAATATTTGTATTTTTGTGATGCTTAGGGAAATAAATTGTCTTATTTCCAAAACGTATAGCCCTATTAAAATTATTTTTATTTAATACTTTCTTCTCCAACCCTTCTAGTTCTAATGCATCAATGACTCTATTTTCACTAAAAGCATAAGGCGAGTTGTGAGGATATTGAATTGCCAACGGATCCACCGCAAAGAACCTACCCAATCTCGTATCGTGCATTCTAAACGTGTAATTCACTGAGTTTCCACCTCCTTTTATCTCATCATCTCGTTCTTGACCCTGATACCCATACCTATACCCATCTTCCACCTCCTTACAAACCGTCACCGTCGTCGTATCGTCATAACTCACCAAAACATCATCCACTCTGAAAAAGCAGAATGCGCTCGCTTTGGTCATGTGAAACTCGAGGGAGTAAGTAGCGCTTGAACTCGCAGGCGTAAACGATAGGTTGTAGGTGCCAGCTGTGGTGTAATTGCCACTCGCCACCACATTGCCATAGTTGTCTTTTACAGATACTTTGATGGGGATTGGCGTTGAACTCGGTGGCCAAATAACAACCGTTGCACACGTATTTCCAATCACTTCAAAACTCACGTTGTGCAATCCTGTTCCTGTGGTAAAAGCTTTACTTGCTCCAATATCCTTCTTAGAGGTATTCGGATTGCTCACCTGCATTTCACCTGAAACATAGGTTACCAGACCGTTACCCATTGCTGTCCAAGAACCCCAAGAATTAAAACCTTCTTCGAGTGGTTTTTGGGTTATCAAAGTGGTAGAATCTTCGCAAATCGTTTGTTTTCCTTCAAAGGTTCGACCTGTGAGCATAACACCAAATGGTGAGTAATCGTACGCCGAAGCGATACTTGCTTGCCAGTAATCGACTGTGCCACCGTTGTTATGCGGTATGGGTTTGTCGGTAATCACCGTTAAAACATTACCGAGATGATTGGAAAGTTCATAGCGTTTGTTGCCTAGCGTGTGTGTTACATTGGTCGAGTCGGTATTGGTAAATGCCGAACCTAAAACGTTGACAGAATCTTTGAGCATTTCTAGACGAGATGAGCCATAAATGTATTTCTCTGCTTGGTAATAAGCAAGCGAGGAATTGAGCGTATCTATGTTTAAATTATAGGTTGCCATGGTGTTTCCTTGAGCGTCTAAGATATAATAAGTAGAAGAAAGTAAGTCGTTACTTGATGTAAGCACGTGTTTGGCTGTTCTTCTACCGAAAGCATCATAGTCGAAAGATACATTATTTTTTTGAGAAGTAGTCATTCTTTTCATGGAGTCAGTTTAACCACCACTTTCGTAGAACTATAATCATCCAACTCCTTTAGCATCTTAGCAATTTTTTCTGACCATTCTTTTTGTTTGATCTTATTTTTGCAATGATCTGTTTCTTTTTCATATAGCGCATTCAATTTTAAATATAAAGACCACTGATAATCATATGTGTCATTTAAAAATCTATGAGCTGACTCTCTATTTTTAAATGTTGAGTTAGAAACAGCTTGACGAATCGACCTAGCGCATATTTCTGCGATATCAAAATGACCTTGTTCATGGTCTAACAAAAATATGGTAGTTGTATCTTTCATTTTAATCCATGAGTTATAAATTTCAAATTGATTATTTATGGTCACAACGATAGAGTCTTGATATGTTTTAGGTTTTAATAGAATCGAAAAGTATGTTCTTGCAGCATAGATTTCATTATAATTAGGTTTACCCTTAAAATCGTTCCAAGTTAGTTTTCTGTTACTACTCCATGAGATTAAAGAATCTCTTTGAGCTATAAATCTGTGTAGATTTATAGACTTTAAAAATGTTGGATTATTCATCTGTTGATAAGTGTTAAAACTTAAGCTAACCAACATCACAGATAATATGTATAATGAAAATTTATTCATTTTAGATAATTTATTTTGAATTTGCTGTATGCTCACCTATCATAATGTCAGAACCACTATCACTTGCATCTCCTGTATGCTGAACTTGAACAGTAAACTTTTCGCCTGATTTAAGTCCAAAACTTAATTCTTGACCTCCGATACCTCGAAGAAGCCAAGGTAGTTAGATTCTTAAAACAGTAGAATCTTCTATATATTGATAATATCTTTGTTTTGGATAAAAGATATTATAACTTCTAATAATTCCATCCGAATGAATTACTTGTATTATACCCATTTTAAACGAAAACCATATATCATATTCGTCCTGCAATACAGGTCCATTATATTTAATTTTTACATTTGATATCTCTTTAAAATCAATGTTTGTTTTTTGCTCTATTACTATTTCTACTTTATAAGGAGAGACTGTGATAGTATCAATACTATTTTTAGTATTTCCTTTAATAAAGAAAGGAAGTTTTTTATTATTGTTATTGTCAAATTCAATGTAAGCAATTGAGTCATTTTCGAAGTGAATTATACCTTCTAATAACTCATCAAATTTAATCTGATATTCATTCTTACTAATTTTATAAAAATAAAAATTACTAATCACATCTGGAAAAGCATCATGATTGAATTTTAATGTGTAATCGTTTTTATTGTCTATTATATAAATCAAACATAATAATGACAGAACAGTAATAATAATAATATATGTATTATTCTTTGTTTTCTTGAGAAACTTCATAGTCTTTCATATATTTCAAATCTTTAATATTAGTTTTTGTTCCCTTGCCATCTGCTATTTTCTTACTCAATATTTGTTTAAAAATACTCCATGAGTCTGTTCCATAATCGACAACTGTTTTATTCTCCTTATCAAATAATTTCATTCCTGGTATAAATTTAAAGCTACCAAAGGCTTGATGCTCAACTTTCCCATTACCAATTCCGTCAGCAATGTGTGCTTTAAATTCATGATATAATACAAAGGCCAAGTCATATTCATCTAACAATGAATTAATTCCATTAGTAAAATTTCTTCCAACAAAATAATTCACCTCATTTTCATTATAATTGAAATTTGAAGCATTTAAATAATCATAAATTGATTGCGCTGGGTTTTTATATCCAAAAAACCTATCAATTAATGACTTATTTCTTTTGTCATATATAACTTCGTTTTTTCTATAATCAACTAAATATGTTCCTAAACTTAATGTTACTGCACCAGCGTTATCTTTAGCCTCAGAAGCTTTCCTTTTATAAGCAAAGATATTAATGTGTACACTTGGATTTGATTGATAAAAATTGTATATTTTTGCTCCTAACTCTGTTGATGCCATTATTTTTAATGCTTTTTCCGTTGAATAATTGATAGTATTAGCTATTCTAATACTATCTCCATCTTGGTCTATTGCCCAAATAGGCATATTACCAGAAAATGAATAAGGTGATTGAGAAGCAAAGTTAATAGTAAAAGCATCCAAACTCAAAAATCTCCCCAATCTCGAATCATACATTCTAGCCCCAAAATCATACGAGTTCCCTCGTCCTTTGACTTGGTCGTCCTTTTCCATGGAGTTAAACCCATAGCGATACCCATCTTCCACCTCCTTACACACCGTCACCGTCGTCGTATCGTCATAACTCACCAACACATCATCCACTCTAAAAAAGCAGAATGCGCTCGCTTTGGTCATGTGAAACTCGAGAGTGTAAGTAGCGCTTGTACTCGCTGGCGTAAACGATAGGTTGTAAGTGCCAGCTGTGGTGTAATTGCCACTTGCCACCACATTACCATAGTTATCTTTTACAGATACTTTGATGGGAATAGGCGTTGAACTCGGTGGCCAAATAACAACCGTTGCACATGTATTTCCAATCACTTCAAAACTCACATTGTGCACTCCTGTTCCTGTGGTAAATGTTTTACTTGCTCCGATATCCTTCTTAGAGGTATTCGGATTGCTCACCTGCATTTCACCTGAAACATAGGTTACCAGACCGTTACCCATTGCTGTCCAAGAACCCCAAGAATTAAAACCTTCTTCGAGTGGTTTTTGGGTTATCAAAGTGGTTGAATCTTCGCAAATCGTTTGTTTTCCTTCAAAAGTTCTGCCTGTGAGCATAACACCGAAGGGTGAATAATCGTACGCCGAAGCGATACTTGCTTGCCAGTAATCGACTGTGCCAGAGTTATTTATATTTTTATGTTCATTTAAGTTTTGCATTGTTTAGTTTTATTAAATATCCGATACCGAGCAGCAGCCACGCAGTGAATTGAGTACATTACCCATTACAGCTGTAGTTGTAACGATGCTTTTCAAAATAATAATGTATATAATACAATATCCCAAATTAAACTAATAACTAAAATAAAAATTGATAAAATTGGGCTAACAATTAAATATTGTCTATTTTTTGATTTAAACGAAATAATAAAAAGAGATAACATTACAATCAAAACAAAGATTGTATTTTTTATAGAAAATAAATAAACCATAAAACAAATTATGATAAAACATATCAAAAATGTAATAATTGATTCTTTAAATCGTAATATTATGATGAAAAATAGAATTATTTGGGTTAATATCCATAAAAAATTTATAATTCCCACATTAGAAGGAGATGCTATTTCATACATCCAAAAACTTAAAAAAAGTAAGATGCATATTTGTAAATAATAGATATATTTCATTTTTCTGTTTTTCCTGGGGATCCCTCTGTTTTTCCTGAGGATCCCTCTGCTTTTCCTGGGGATCCCTCTGCTTTTCCTGGGGATCCCTCTGCTTTTCCTGGAATTTTAAAAGTTCCCGCATTTTCATTTACTTTAAAAACTTCTTCTAAAGCTTGTTTTTGATTTATTACAGCGCTATGAGCTTCTACGCGAGAAAGCTTATTCCCATTTTTATATGCTGATTTTTTATCATAATTTGCATTAATAACATTGTTCATATCTCGACATTTATAGATATCATTATTGTATGTAAATTGTATGGCATTTATTTTATTATTTGCGATAGTAAATTCATCTCCCTGAAAAACTGCTAAGGCAATAAAATTAATAGCTACATCAAAAATATAGTTTGAGCCATGTGCTGCATTATATTCATTTGTTCTTTTTTGGAATTCAAGTATAGCTAAAGCTATTCCATATCCATATGCGTTACCTTGACTATGAGCTACAATTGTTATTGCTCTATCATTACTTAATTTAATTTCACCAGACTTTAATTTTTCATAAGTTTCTTCATACCCGTGAATTATTCTTAATAATGAATAACTTAAAGGAGACCCATTTAAATCTGATAAATGTCCATCTGCATAAATTGTTTCAGTTTCATAAAAATATTCAGTCAGAGTTTTAACAAAACCCCAACTTGTTCTCCAATATTTCTCTAACTCTTCCAGACTAGCTTTACCTGCATAAAAACCTCTATAACCATTGACTAGAATTATTTCCAACCCTTCTAATTCGATTGCATCGATAACTCTATTTTCGCTAAACGCATAACTTGAATTCCAAGGATATTTCGCACTCAACGGATCCACAGCAAAGAACCTTCCTAATCTAGTATCGTGCATACGATATGTGTAGTTTACAGAGTTACCTTTACCTTTTATCTCATCATCTCTAAGTTGATTTTGAAAAGAATATGGATAAAACCCATCAACCTCCCTACAAACCGTCAAAACCGACTCATCTTCAAAACTAATCAACACATCATCCACTCTGAAAAAACAGAATGCACTGGCATTCGTCATGTAAAATTCAATTTTATAATTTGCTCCAGATGTGGTTGGTGTAAAACTCAGGTTATAATTTCCAGCCGTAGTATAATTCCCACTTACAACAATGTTGTTAGCATTATCTCTTACAATTACTTGAATCGGTATCGGAGTTGAACTCGGTGGCCAAAAGACAATGTTGGAGCACACATTTCCAATTACTTTAAAAGAAACCGAATGTAATCCTTCTCCTGTTGTAAACGTTTTGGAAGCTCCAATGTTTTTCTTAGAACTACTTGGGTTGGAAACTTGCATTTCATCAGCCACATAGGTTACCAATCCATCAGCCATTGCTGTCCAGCTGCCCCAAGTGCCAAAACCTTCTTCCAGAGCGTTTTGTGTTGCTTGAATGGTTGAGTCATGACAAACCGTTTCTTTCCCTTCAAATGTTCTGCCGGTGAGCATTACGCCAAAAGGAGAATAATCGTATGCAGATTTAATATCTGCCTGCCAGTAATCAACCGTGCCACCGTTGTTGTGAGGGATTGGTTTGTCGGTAATTACCGCTAAAACATTACCGAGATGATTAGAAAGTTCGTAGCGTTTGTTGCCCAGTGTGTGTGTTACATTGGTCGTGTCGGTATCGGTAAATGCAGAACCTAAAACGTTGACGGAATCTTTGAGCATCCCTAATCTCGATGAGCCATAAATGTATTTCTCTGCTTGGAAATAAGCAAGCGAGGAATTTACGGTATCTATGTTCATTTCGTAGGTTGTCATAGTATTTCCTTGTGCGTCTAGCGTGT
>JBEBRN010000106.1:0-8518 GCA_040394775.1 Taishania pollutisoli | reverse complement strand
TCAATGAAACCATTACTATTTGTGATGCTTGAAAACGTTTAGGACAGTATTGGTTTAAAATAATTAAACTCCCATTGTTATAACTCTAAGACACGAACATTATGAAATCAAAATACTTTTTAATATTCTTTAGCGTACTGATCAGCATTTCAACTTTTGGTCAAAAGAACAAAATATCTTTTGATATTGGCTACGGATTAAATCTCACACAAATGAGAGACTTAAATCAATTTTTTATTGATTCTTTTGCAGCGAAACCACAAATTAATTTACTCAATCATCATTTTAATAAATCCCAACAATTTCGATTAGGCTTGAACTATCAACCGAATGGACAAGTAGAATTAGGGATTTACGGAGGGTATCAGTTTGAGAGCCAACAAACCAAGCAAACAATATCATCAGCCTATCCAATAATTGAAGAAGCTGGAGGAACTTATACACTCCGAGTAGAGGCTATAACAACAGGAATTCATGCTACATGGTATTTCAGTGAATTAATTGGTCTTCAAAAGAAAGAGAATGCACTCAATCGTTTACATCTGGGTTTGGATATTAATGGCGGTATCGGTTTTTCTAAAGCAACTATAGATGGTTTATTTCCTGAAATTGAGAAACAAACTCCTTATATTGCATTTCGTCAATTTAAAGACAGTCATAGTTTTCAAGGACAGTTGGGAGTGAAAGTTGAGTATGATCTATCAAAGCAACCTTTTTTCACTACTTTAGGCATTCGTTTAGGTTATCAATATTTTAAAACAAAAACGTTAAAAGACCGTGTAGGTGATGATTGGACTGTTCTTACAGGAACACCAATGAATCTAGATTTTTCAGGCTTTTATTTTGGTGCTTATTTAAAAATAGGAAAATAGTAATAATACTACTGTTTAGTATGTTTGCTACTCAATTTACTTTCGGACAACAAGTGGAAAGGATTGACAGTTTGAAAATTATTCCCGAAAACCCATCATTTAATGATAAAATAAAGATTGCGTATTCCGTAGCTTTCTCATACGTGATAGTAATTTGGAAGGTTATTTCAATAAATTATAAGAAAACGAAGTCATTGTAGCTTGTAAAGAAAAATCTATCTTTATTTTTGAGTGACCTGGTAGAAATTAGCACAATTTAAAGTGTATTGAATTCGATTTACCATAATATGCGTTATCTTTGCAAAATAATATATTTTACTCAAAAAAAATGATACACGTTACACTACCAGATGGTTCTGTTAGAGAATATCCAAAGGGAACAACTTCCATGGATGTTGCTTTAAGTATTTCAGAAGGACTAGCTAGAAATGTTTTAGCGGCAAAAGTAAATGGCGAAGTGTGGGATTCTATGCGCGAATTACCTGCAAAAACTGCTTTACAATTATTGACCTGGAACGACGCAGAAGGTAAGTCGACGATGTGGCATTCATCTGCACATTTAATGGCAGAAGCAATTGAAGCATTATATCCTGGCGTGAAGTTGGCAATAGGCCCATCTATCACAAAAGGTTTCTATTACGACGTTGACTTCATGGACTATGAGTTTGTCGAAAAAGATTTAGAGGCTATCGAAAAAAAGATGAAAGAACTGGTGAAAGAAAAAGCCGCTTTCATTCGTAAAGAAGTCTCTAAGAAAGATGCGATTGCTTATTTTACAGAAAAACAAGACCCGTACAAATTAGAGTTGATTGATGGCTTGGAAGATGGAAGTATCACTTTCTACACGCAAGGAAATTTTACTGACTTATGTCGTGGTCCACATATTCCTACAACATCACCGATTAAAGCAATCAAGTTGCTTCATATTGCTGGTGCGTATTGGAGAGGTGATGAAAAGAACAAACAACTAACGCGTATTTACGGTATTACTTTCCCTAAAGCCTCTGAGTTAACAGAGTATTTGGAAATGATTGAGGAAGCGAAGAAACGCGACCACCGTAAATTAGGAAAGGAATTAGAATTGTTCACATTCTCCCAAAAAGTAGGACAAGGATTACCAATGTGGTTGCCAAATGGTGCTGCATTGCGCGAACGTTTGGAGAATTTCTTAAAGAAAGTACAACGTTCTTATGGTTATCAGCAAGTGATTACACCGCACATTGGGAGTAAGGAATTATATGTGACTTCTGGTCACTATGAAAAATATGGAGCCGATTCTTTTCAGCCTATCCGCACACCGGATGTGAACGAAGAGTTTTTGCTTAAGCCGATGAATTGTCCGCATCACTGTGAGATTTACAAATCAAAGCCGCGATCCTACAAAGATTTACCAGCTCGTTTTGCAGAGTTTGGAACAGTTTATCGTTATGAACAATCAGGAGAATTACATGGACTAACACGTGTTCGTGGATTTACACAAGATGATGCACATATCTTCTGTACGCAAGATCAAGTGAAAGATGAATTCAAGAAAGTGATAGACATCGTGCTATACATTTTCAGAACGTTGAAATTTGAAAAATTCAAAGCGCAAATTTCACTTCGTGACCCTAACAATCCGACTAAATATATTGGTTCTGATGAGAATTGGGAAAAAGCAGAAAGTGCCATTATCGAAGCAGCAGCAGAGAAAGAATTACCGACCTATATTGAATATGGAGAAGCTGCTTTTTACGGTCCAAAGTTAGACTTTATGGTAGAAGATGCTCTTGGCAGAGAGTGGCAATTAGGAACTATTCAAGTCGATTATAATTTACCAGAGCGTTTCGAATTAGAATATACAGGAAGTGACAATCAAAAGCACCGACCGGTTATGTTACACCGCGCACCTTTCGGTTCGATGGAAAGATTCGTCGCTGTACTACTCGAACATTGTGCTGGAGAGTTCCCATTATGGTTGACACCAGAACAAGTTATTGTTCTTCCAATCAGTGATAAATTTAATGACTATGCGAAAAAAGTTTCAGATGTGCTAAATAATTCCGATATTCGCACCCTAGTTGATGACAGAAATGAGAAAATCGGGAAGAAAATTCGCGATAATGAAATGAAAAAGTTCCCTTTTATGCTTATTGTAGGTGAAAAAGAGGTGGAAGACAATAAAGTTTCTGTTCGTCAGCGAGGTCAGGGAGATATTGGAACATTACCAATAGACGAGTTTAAAAATATAGTAATAGAAGAAATAAAAAAGGAATTAGCTAATAACGCTTAATACTGAATGAGAAGAGATCCAAGAAGCAGAGTTCAGCCAGCAAAGGAAGCTGAACACAAAATTAATAGTGCAATTGTAGCACGAGAAATCCGTTTGGTAACTGAAGGAGAAGAACCAAAAGTAATGTCAACTTATGATGCCTTAAAATTGGCGGATAGTCAAGAGTTAGACCTTGTTGAAATTTCACCAAATGCAGTTCCTCCGGTTTGTAAAATAATGGACTACAGTAAGTTTCTTTACAATCAGAAGCGTAAGCAAAAGGAACTAAAGGCAAAACAGAGTAAGATTACAATTAAGGAAATTCGTTTTGGTCCGAACACAGATGAGCACGATTTCAATTTCAAATTAGCACATGCTAAGAAGTTTTTGGAAGAAGGAAGTAAGGTTAAAGCATATGTATTCTTTAGAGGTAGAACAATTGTCTTTAAAGATAGAGGTGAAATATTGTTACTGCGTTTCGCACAAGAATTAGCAGATGTAGGAACCATCGAAGCGATGCCAAAATTAGAAGGTAAACGAATGATCATTATGATTAATTCAAAGAAAAAATAAATTAACTTTTTGATATAGAGTAAATTAAATTGGAGAGAATATGCCAAAGATGAAAACAAAATCCAGTGCAAAGAAGAGATTCACTATCACTGGGTCAGGAAAAATTAAAAGAAAGCACGCATTCAAAAGCCATATCTTGACTAAGAAAGCGAAAAAACGTAAGAGAAATTTGACACACACTGGATTGGTTCACACTTCAGATGAGTCTAATATCAAATTACAACTTTGTATGAAGTAATCTTCTTTTGAAGATTATTATCGGTTCACAATTGTTTAACCCAATAATAAGTACAAAGCCTTCTGAAATAGAGAAGCACTTCTTATTAAAAAACTTAAAATTATGCCAAGATCAGTAAATCACGTAGCATCAAGAGCAAAAAGAAAGAATTTCTTAAAACTTGCAAAAGGATACTTCGGTAGAAGAAAAAATGTTTGGACAGTTGCAAAAAACGCAATTGAAAAAGGTTTAGGATACGCTTACGTAGGCCGTAAACAAAAGAAAAGAAACTTCCGTTCATTATGGATTGCCCGTATTAACGCAGGTGCAAGACAACACGGAATGAGCTATTCTCAATTCATGGGAGCTTTAAACAAAACTGAAATGCAGTTGAACCGTAAGGTTTTAGCTGATTTAGCGATGAACCACCCAGAAGCGTTTGCTGAGGTTGTTAAAGCTGTTAAGAAATAAATTATCAATCATACTCTATATCAAGGAAAGCCGTTTTTTAAACGGCTTTTTTTTATGAATTGATATTTTCGTATCTTTGTTTTAAATCTAAGTGATATGGAATTAACAGTGAAAATAGATATGAGTAAAAAGGCAGGAAGGCTTTTAGCGGAATACCTTAAATCGCTTTCTTACGTTCATGTTCAGGAGAAGAAAAGTCCATACGACCCAGCGTTTGTAAAGAAAATCAGACATGCTGAAAAACGTGCTAATTACAAAGAAATAAATCCAGAGGACGTATGGGGAAGTTTAGGGTTAAGATAGAAGAGTTAGCAGAAGGTGATTTTAAAAGACATCTAAAGTCTGGGAACAAAGCTTCTATTAAAAAAATTGAAAAAATACTTTTAGAGCTTTCCATTCACCCATACACCGGAACGGGACAGCCTGAACAGCTCAAATACGATTTACAAGACTGCTGGTCAAGACATATTAACCAGAAAGATAGAATGATATATAAAGTCAAAAAAGACGTTGTTACCGTTTTTGTCCTTTCAGCAATGGGGCACTACTCCGATAAATAACCTACTCAAAAAATATTCCTTAATCTGTGCATTTCGTGCAGATTTTTAAAGATTGACAAAAAACGAGATTATTTTATTTTGAAGTGCTGAGTTACAATTTGTACTTCCGTTTGAAATTTTAATTCTTTATCTTTCTTTTCCTTTTTGTCTGTCAAAAAATATACAATTCAAATGATACCGTTTGGACTTTCCTAAATTCTCTTCGTTGAAAACAGGGTAAAAATTAACCTGATAATAGACTCATGAAGTATCCTTTGCGTTCACTTCGATAAACTCTGTGCATCGTTTTGTGTCTTCACTTCAGTATGTTCATTGCATCGCTTTGCGGTTAAAAACCCATGTCTTGTTCCCTTTTTTATTAATTGTTATTTTCGTATCTTTGTTTTAAATCTAAGAGATATGGAATTAACAGTGAAAATAGATATGAGTAAAAAGGCAGGTAGGCTTTTAGCGGAATACCTTAAATCTCTTTCTTACGTTCATGTTCAGGAAGAAAAAAGTCCATACGACCCAGCGTTTGTAAAGATGGTTAAGAAATCGGCTGCAGATAAGAAAAGATACAAAGTTAATACAGATGATGTATGGGGAAGTTTGGGGTTGAAATAACGGAAGTAGCCAGAGAACATATTAAGTAACATCTCAAATCTGGGGATAAAGCTTCTATAAAGAAAATCGAAACTATCTTAATTGAATTAGAAGATCATCCCAAAACGGGAATAGGTCAACCCGAAGAGCTTAAATATGATTTAACAGGTTATTGGTCTCGAAAGATCAATCAAAAGGATAGAGTGATTTACTCCATAAACGATACAACAGTTGTGGTGGAAGTCGTTTCCGCAATGGGACATTATTCTGATAAATAGAATTTGCTAGAAAATATACTTCAATTTCCGCATTTCTCATAAACATTCAAGAATAGTAGAAGGTTTTGATAAATTAGAGAGAAGTTTTGGCGCATTTGGGAATTGAAAGTCACTCTCGAAAAATTGATGTTAAAAAAATAATCATTTTTGATTCTGGCAAATTCAATCAATTAAAAAAATATTATGACAAAGAAAGATAAACAGATAGCGCTTAAAGATAAAATTGTAGTAGGACTTGAAAAAGTTTATGAGAAACTTATCGAATTTAAGAAAGAGAAAAATAGCGAACTCGTAATTATGCGAGACGGTAAAATCGTAAAAATTAAACCTGAATAAAAAATGTGTAAAAGCTTGGGAGATAAAAATCAGTAACTTTGGTTGAATGACGAAAAATGAGAAGATTACAGGCTTTGATTCAATATTGGTAGAATCGATCAAGGATATTGTTCGAAATGCAAGAAAAATGTATTTCTGAAAGTGAATTATTCAATTTCTAGTACTAGTTTCTATAATCCATTTACGTACCCGAACGTTAAAAATCTGACCTAAATTCTTCTCTTCAAAAAGGAATACCGAATGTGATTTGGAATGCGGTATTTTATACCAAACACTTTTATTAAATGGTTTTATTGTTCATTTGTATTATGCCGATACAATTTGAAAATAGCCTATTTTTTTGGGCTATATTGAAAATGTAATCGGTATTAAAACTATTTTGGTATAAGGTCTGTTTGAAAAAGGCTATTCTAATACCTCAAAAAAATTAACTCATTTATCATTTCTTTCATTGATACTTCCCAACCAAAAATAGTATCTTTGTCATCATGATTTATTCAATAGAAAAACAGTTTAAGAATTTAGTTAAATACCTCGAGGAAGATTTTGGCCATGATATCGACACGCATGGTGTTTTGTATATATTAGGCGTTCAAATTTTAGGTGTTGGTTATCAAAAGTTTACCAAAGAACAAAAGACCGATTTGATGCACATTGCGCTTTGTACCGTTTTGGAACCGTATGGATATTATAAATTCACAGGAATGGACGAACAAAATTGGCCGCATTTTGAACTGGTGAAAAATCTTCCAAAGTTAGCGCAGCGCGAGCAACAGATGTTAATAAAAGAAGCTATTATTGAATACATTACCGTTAATGATATCATTGACGAATCTATTATAAAATCAAAGGATACTATTTAATGCCGTCAATTTAAACTGATAATATAGCATTCTGAACCTTTCAACCCTTTTTCGATACGCTATTAGCTTTAAACTTTTATCTTTGCTCAACAAATTACAAGAATGGACGTATTAACACAAGCCGCGCAACTTATTCTGTCGCTATCTATATTGGTAACTCTTCACGAGTTAGGTCACTACACTGCTGCTCGTTTATTTAAGACGCGAGTTGAGAAATTCTATCTTTTCTTCGATCCTTGGTTTTCGCTTTATAAAAAGAAAATCGGTGATACAGAATGGGGAATCGGTTGGTTGCCATTAGGTGGTTACGTGAAAATTTCCGGAATGGTAGATGAATCAATGGATAAAGAACAGTTGAAACAACCTGCGCAACCGTGGGAATTTCGTTCTAAACCTGCATGGCAACGTCTTATCATTATGATATCTGGCGTTACAGTAAACCTTATTCTTGGTTTTGTTATCTATATCGGCATTGTCTATGCGTATGGTTTAGAAGAATTGCGCCCTGCTGCTTTAAAACATGGTTTAGCAATTCATCCTGTCTTAGAAAAATATGGTCTAGAATCAGGTGATAATATCATGCGTATTAATGATGAGGAAATTCGTACAGTGAATGAAATTAATGCTATTGTCTTATTGAGGAAAGGCTATAAATTAGATGTAATCAAGAAAGACGGAAGTAAAGAAATCATTCAGTTACCAAACAAAGTAGAAATGGAATTGTTCCAAGCGGGTGCTTTACCAGCCTTCTCTTTACGGAGAACAATTGACACATTAATTTTTACGGACTCATCGGGAATCGGTTACAAAAATGGTTTACGAATCGGCGATAAGATTCTTTCTGTCAATGGATTTCCAATCCACTATTTTGACGATTTGCAGCAAGCAACATACGCATCTATAAATAAAGAAGCAGAAATCGTTTACCTTCATCAAAATGATACTATTTCAAAAATCATGAAGCTGGATGAAAAAGGACTTTTAGGAGTTGGTGTCAGTCAAAATGTGATTGATTCAGATATGATTTTTACTCAGAAATATTCGTTGGGTCAAAGCTTTAGTAAGGGTTGGGAACTCGGGTTTAATACGTTGAACGATTATGTGAGTCAATTCAAGTTTGTATTTACAAAGAAAGGCGCTACTTCTATTGGAGGTTTCGGAACGATTGGAAAATTGTTCCCTACAGTCTGGGATTGGAAAGTCTTTTGGATGAACACCGCCTTTATTTCTATTATTCTTGCTTTCATGAATATTCTTCCTATTCCAGCATTAGATGGAGGTCACGTTGTGTTCTTATTGTACGAAATGATTACAGGGAAAGAAGCTCCACAAAAGGTATTAGAAGTTGCGCAATACATCGGTATAATTCTATTGCTGACGTTGATGGTGTATGCGAATGGGAATGATATTTATCATTGGCTCTTTAAGTAGAGTCTAGGGTTAATTTTAGATATAACTTTTTTAACCGCAATGACGCTAAGTTTTCGCAAAGGTCGCAAAGGGATTTCGTAG
>JBEBRN010000105.1:0-8526 GCA_040394775.1 Taishania pollutisoli | reverse complement strand
CGCTTGGAAACAAGCGGTATGAATTCTCGAACCACTTAGGGAATGTATTGACAGTGCTCTCTGACAAGCCTATCCCACATGACAACGGTGGAACGGTTGATTATTGGCAAGCAAGCATCATGTCTTCGTATGACTACTCACCATTTGGTGTGATGCTCACAGGAAGAACATTTGACGGGAAGCAAACCATTTGTCACGATTCAACCACTCATACCACCCAAAAGCCACTCGAAGAAGGATTTAGTTCTTGGGGCAGTTGGACAGCTATGGGCAACGGATTGGTGACCTATGTTTCAGGAAATATGCAGGTAAGCAATCCTAACGTTAAAGCCAAAATCATCGGTGCAACCAAATCGTTTACAGTAGGGACAGGCGTTCATGACGTTAGTTTTGAAATTATTGGTAACACGTGTGCAACGATTGTGCTTTGGCCTCCAAGCTCGACTCCTAAACCGATTAAAGTGCGTGTCCGAGATAACTCCAATAACATTGTTGCGAATGGAAGTTACACCACAGCAGGAACATACAGCCTTAGTTTTACGCCAAGCACACCAGGGGCAACTTATAAGATTGAGTTTTACATGACCAGTGCTTCGCCATTCTGTTATTTCCAAGTAGATGATGTACTGATTTCGTATGAAGATGTGTCCACGGTTACGGTCTGCAAAGATGTTGAAAGCACTTACCGTTACGGATTTAATGGAATGGAGAAGGATGACCAAATCAAAGGTAAAGGAAATAGCTATGACTATGGTGCGAGAATGTTGGATACACGTTTAGGAAGATGGTTGACGATTGACCCGTTGGCTGGAACATATAAAAGTATGTCTCCTTATTCCGCTTTTGGAAATAATCCAATATTTATAATTGATTCAGATGGTAGATTATTAGAACCACAACCAAGTTTCATGAAGTCCCCATTTGGCCCTTTATATCAGAATCTTTTAGAAAAAAATTCAACATTCAATAAGATACTATCTAGATTCAAAGGTAATAGTGAATTTAATTTTAAATTGTTTTATGGAGAGGATGATAAAATTACTGATGGAGCAACTGCCACAACATACTCATCAAAAAAGACAAGTACGCAGAAATTAAATGGTAAAGCAGTATCAACAAGTATCGTAGGTGTTGAATCAAACTCTTATTATGGTGAGAAGACAACGAGGGGTGAAGATTTTGGAGAACATACATTTACAATAATTACATTCGAGAGAACTGAAATTGCAATGGTAAAGACATTAATACATGAAGCTATTCATGCCCAAATTAGTACAACATTTAAAAAAGATGATAAAAATCACAATTCGTTTTCAAAATACCAAAATAATATTTTAGAAGGCTTGAAAGAATATAATACTGATAACAATTTAGGATATAAAGATGAACAGCTAATTCAACTCTCTTGGGAAGGTTTAGAGAAATCAAGTGGATTTAAAGAATATTTAAATGGCATAGTAAATGAAAAAGGCACCACTTATGAAGAAGAATTTTCAAATTGGCAAAAATCTATTTCTAATATAGTTTGGAAAGAGAAATCAAGAGAAGTTATCAATATTCCACCTCCTCAGGAAAGCAATAGTCAAAAATAATAATATTATGTATAAATACTTATTAATTATCCCAATAATGATTGTGTTTCTTTTTAATAGCCACATATTAGCTCAAGGAAAAGAAATTACTTATCACTTTGAAGTTAAAAATCCTATTTACATTAAAAGTACAGGATTATATATTGGAAAAGAGTTCGAGTTTTATAGTATTAGAGAATTTACTAGTGATTCAACTTTTATAGATAAGGGACTTTTAAATAATAACCTTGATGTTGGTTATGAATTTAAAAAAGGGAAAAACAATCGATGGTATATAAAAAATAATAATGAATGGATTTTGTTTTTTTATCAGAATATAAATTACATCGGAACTATCGAAATTAGTGGGATATCCTATTCTATACATTGGTCTCACGCTTGTTTTTGGGAACATAGCAGGAATTATATTTTCGAGCTCATACCTCCAAAAAACATGGATATATCACATTTGCCAACTTATATTTTTAATTATGAATTTGGCATAATAGGACTAGAAAATAGTGATGGTCAACTTTTACTAAGAAAGGATATGATGTATGAAATAAATTAGAAATTTACACAACATTTAATATTTCCTCAGAAAAGCACTTTTCTAATTTAAAATACTAAATTGAGAACCAGTCAGAAACATATCGCTACGATGAGAACAAGAATAAAGACTTCTTCAGCAAAAGTATATAGTTATCGTTACGCCTTTCAAGGGCAAGAGAAAGTAGACGAAGTTTCTGGAAAAGGAAGCAGCTACACAGCAGAATTCTGGCAATATGATAGCCGACTAGGTAGAAGGTGGAATTTAGACCCAAAACCAAATCCAGCGATAAGTCCGTATGCAACGTATGCAAATAATCCGATATTATATCAAGATTTACTAGGAGATACAATTCGTGTCGCAGGAAATAAGGTTCAAAGGATTAAAACATTATTATATCTGCAAACTTTAACAAATGACAAACTTGTTCTTAAAGGAAATAGAGTCATTATAGATTTCAAAAACTCGACTAATTGTAATAGAAATTTAGACAATGGCACTGGACTAGTAAAGGATTTAATTAATCATGAAAAAAGTGTAACAATTTATCAAACAGATGGTAAAAATAGGAATAAAGGAGTCGCAGGTGTTCCGAAAAGTGATGAGTCAAACGGTGTAGGAAAAGATCAAAATGTTTTTATAAATTTTAGAAATTTTGATTATGTGTTATCAGAAAGTCCAATTGACGGAAAGAGCGTAAATATGTTAACACCATTTAGAATAGCCTTGGCTCATGAATTAATTCATGCATATTACGGTATGGAGGGTAAAGATTCTCCTCAAGATAAAAAGGATAGCTACATTTTTAAAGATGTAGATGATAAAATGTACAGAATAAGTCAAGATAAAGTAGAAACAGACACCGTAGGTTTGACTGGTAAAAGAAAATATACAGAAAACAAAATTAGAAAAGAGCAAGGTATGACAAGAAGAGTAAAATATTAGGAATAATGAATTATAAAATTTTCATACTTAGTTTTTGTGCATTATTGACGAGTTGTAAAAACATCAAAAACACAAAAAAGGACATAGAATCAAAGTACAACATTGAAGTAATAATTTCACGAGGAGGAATAGCAATTCCAGTAGAGGATACTTCCAAATACAATTTCTCTGTAGATAGTATTAGTGATAAATTGTATATTTTCAACTTGGATACAATGGGATGCCTCGATGTTTTTATCGGTGTAGGTTATTGGGACGGTAATGATAATACATTGCATGTTAAAGATACTTTAAGCGTACATTCATCAATTATAAATAAAGCAGAACTTGGAACTATTAATCGCTCTGCTAATGAAATTTATAAAAGTCACAAAGTTTATGAAAGAGATCGGATAAATGATCTCTGGGTAGCTAACCTTAGGTTAAATAACAAGATAAAATACATCTATTTTGTAGGGCAAGAGGAATATGAAAATAATACCTTACCATCTTCATTTAATAAATTAATCGATGAATTAGTAAGATTATCACCTGTTGAAATTAAAGATTATGATCTTAGGTGATTTTATCAAAAAGTTGGTCCCGCACAACATCGAATGTTTTTTTGAGAAAACACTTTGAATTCAACCTAAAATATCAAATTGAGAACCCGTCAAGAACATATAGCTACGATGAGAACAAGAACAATGGTTTCTTCAACTAGAGTATGTGACTATCGCTATGGATTTAACTCGATGGAGAAGGATGATGAAATAAAGGGGAAAGGAAACAGTTATGACTTTGGTGCGAGAATGTATGATAGTAGATTAGGGAGATGGTTAACGATTGATTCATACTTCTCTAAATACCCTGATTTAAGTCCATATAACTATACTGCTAATAATCCAATTTATTATATTGATCCAGACGGTAAAAGAATAATTATTGCGAATGAGAGTCAACAAGCTACAGCATTAAACTACATGAAAGAACAATTTGGAGTTGATATGTTTAAATTTAATAAAAGAGGAGAATTGTTACTGAGTAAGAAAATTTATAATGCAGCAAAAGGAAACTTTAAACCAGAACAGCAAGATATAGCTGATGGATTAATTAAAGTAATGAATGACAAGAAAATTTTGGAAGTTCAAATATATTCGGATGAAAATATTAATTTTTCAAGAAATCCAATAGTACCTTTTGATGTAGTAGATCCCAAAACAGGGAGAACAAACCAAGTTTATGGAGAGAAATATGGAAGCATAGATATAACACCTGAATTAATAGTAAGTCTTGTTCTTGTGGGCGCAGATTGGAAAGGGTTTATAGAGAGTAATACAGAACAAAAACGTGGTTTTGTAATGCCTAAATTATCTATTGAAGGAATAACCCTATTAGTGGATCCTAAAGATGAGAGAGCATTTGTTCTAATTAATCAAAAGAAAAGTCAAACTAGTACTTTTGAGGCAGATGGTGGAGGTGTGACAACTCCATGTGAGAGTTGTATTGTAATACATGAAATTTTAGATCATGGTTTAGATTATATTAATACTGGAACATTGAATGAACCACCAGGTGCTACAAAAAAAGATAATGTTCAATTTCTAAATAAAGCATTAAAAAATGTTGGCTCTAAAGAAAGTACTGGAAATGATCATAATGATAAACCATGATAAAATGAAATTTTTGAGAATTTATGTTTTGTGTTATTTTATTTTTCATTCATTAAGCCTACAAGGTCAATTAACAATTGAAAACATACATATAACAAAAAAGAAAATAACCTTTTGTTTGAAAAATGTAAATTCTTCCGATTTCATACTTAATAATTTTCTATTTACTCCTATAAAAAATAAAATTAAGCGAAAGTATGCAGCTCGTGTATATTGGATAACAAAAGACACCTTGCATATTATATTAGGGCAACAAGAAGATAATAGTGTTCAAATAACTTGTGGAGGTAATAAAGATTCAGTAATTATTGATGGAATAGAAAGGAAAAGTAACTTAGTAATTAGACCCGAAGAGAAATGTTATTTTATTGTTTCCTTACATGAAAAAAGAGACAGAAACAAAATTAGGGTTATAAAACTAATGTTAAATAAAGGTCAAGTGATTGTATCTGAAATTGACTACTCCCGAAAAAAAGCGAAAAGAACACTTCGATACAGCGAAGATGTTAAAAACTAACAAAATGAACACAAGAAAAAGAGTTTCTTCTAGGAAAGTATGTTGCTATCGTTATGCCTTTAATGGAATGGAAAAGGATGACCAAGTTAAAGGTAAGGGTAACAGTTATGACTTTGGTGCGAGAATGTATGATAGTAGATTAGGGAGATGGCTGACAATTGACCCGATAGCTAGTAAATATCCAAGTTTAAGTTCATTTAGCTTTGTTGCTAATACTCCAATAATAGCATTAGATCCAGATGGTCGATATATTATTTTTATTAATGGTGAAGTCAATAGTTTTGGAGGAAAGTTGAATCCCTCTAGTGAAGCAAATAAGGATAGAGCAAATGAATCGTATTGGACAACTAAATTAGTAAGAATAATAACAAGGGGGTTTGACGACAAAAAAACCTTGTTTCGGGATGGAGATGTTAGCACTGGTGCATACAACAGATATGAATTGGGCTATTTGCGGGCAAAAGCCGACTATAAAGACATCATTGCTAATCTAGAACGTGATGAAAATGGAAAAATTACTGAAACTATTAAAATCATTTCCCACAGTAAAGGCTCTGCATATGGTGCTGGTTATCAGAATGCGCTTGAAGAGATGAGAAACAGTGATGAGTATAAAAATTTATTTGTTGGAGATGGAGGAAAAGTGGTAATGCATATTATGTTAGCACCGCATCAATCTAATCGTATTCATGTAGGGAAATCAAAAGCTGTAACAATCGGAATAACCCATCAGTGGGATGTGCTTTCTGACGATGATGTTAATGGTGATGTCCTGAATATAAGCACAGATAATAATGCGAATTTTTATGAAACTGCTAAAGCTCATACAATTGATGGTTTTCATGGAGAAGTAAAGGCAGCAATAAACCAATATAAATTGAATAAACAAAGTGAAAGTAAAAATAAGTATAATGGATTTACTAAAAGTATAAAAGGAGCAAGTAAAAAAGTATATAATAGAGCCAATAAATCTTATGAGTAAAATCTTATTACAAATATTATATTTATTTATTTCATGGTTTCTTCCAAAGATTCTTATCATGATAACTGAGCTTTTTGATGCTACTTTTTATAACCCAGAGAGATTCTTTAAAAAACTGATTGCGAGTAGTGTAATTCAATTAGTGATAGTTCTATATGGGCTCAAGATATTTAATTTTATATCAAATTGGAACAAATTCACCTATTTATTTCTTGGATTAATTATTCTTCTTCTGGATATTATATATTATTCAAATAATTGATGATTTTTAACGGGTTACTCCCGAGACAACCGAAGCGCAGTGAAACTCACTGACCAAGAGGAAGTAAAACCAAAAAGAACCCTTCGAGATATCGAAGGTGTTGAAAACTAATAAAATGAACACAAGAAAAAGAGTTTCTTCAACAAAAGTATATGACTATCGTTATGCCTTTAATGGAATGGAAAAGGATGACCAAGTTAAAGGTAAGGGAAATAGCTATGACTTTGGTGCGAGGATGTTGGATACACGTTTAGGAAGATGGTTGACTATTGACCCGTTGGCGATGAAATTCCCTAATTTAAGTCCCTACAATTTTGTTCTGAATACGCCCATTTGGGCAGTGGACCCAGATGGTAGAGATATTATTTTTGTAAATGGTTATTATAATACAGGAAATGGAGATATGCCAGGATGTATTGCTGATGGATTGGTTGGTAATAAAGGTGGAAGAGCATATTGGAGGGAGCAGTTTATAAATAAAGCTAAATCATATCTCAAAGACAATACTGTTCAATTTATTGATGGATCAGGGGCATGGAACTCATCAGGAAAAGAAAGATATGACGCTGGGTATAAATTTGCACAAGATAATTTTGGAAAAATAACATCTAATATTTTAGATGCTGATGGGGTACAAATAGAAACATTGAAAGTTGTTTCACATAGTATGGGAGCTGCATATTCAGAAGGGATGATTAAATATTTAGAAGAAAAAGGTATAAAAGTTGAAAAAGTAATTCATTTTTCTCCTGCGGATCCATCCGATTTTCAAGCCAGCACTAACCCAAAGACTATTCAGTTAGATTATATAAATGATCCTGTACTGTTTTTTAAAAACTTTGATGATATTTCAAGTTCTAGTACGAATAAAATACAAGGAGTAGATATAAATGCAACAGTTGATGGACCAGGAGGTCATTATGCTGGGAAACAATCTCCTGGAGCATTTGATAATGTTGAAGATGCTGAGAAAATTAAATTCTCATATAATCATAATATTGAAATGAAAGAGTATTTAGATAAAGGGATGGTGTATAAATATAATATTAAAGTATATAATACTTCTGGCACTCAGAACAATACAAAATTTAGCAAGATTGGTTTTTCTAATGGTAAGACCTTTGAAGGAGGAAGTAAAGGCTCTTATACCAGTAGTCCAAAGATATAGTAACATGAAAAAGTACTTTATATTTTTCTTGTTAACTTTATTTGGAATGTGTTCAATTGAATCTTGTCTTAATGTAATTGGACCTCAATATGAACTGTCGAAAAAAGAAAAAAAAATTATCAAAATTATAGAGGAAGACTGTTCTTGCTATGTCAGGATAGATGGAGATGCGAAGGATCTTCCTAATGAATTAAGAACAAAATCTTTATGGTTATCATTGAATTATTCAAATAACAAATTAAACTGCAATAATTTGGATAGCCTTAAAGCAAAAAGTAAGTACTACTCAGTATTATTTTATCGAAATGGGGACAAGTTTAAAAAATATCATGATACTCTAGTTGTACTTTTTGTCTCATCACATTTGGATGGAGAAGTAGAATTTGTAGATTGTTGGAAAAGTTTTTCATATCCACTAGATAGTTTAATTTTCCCATAGCTACTCCCAGGCTACTCCTGAGACAAAAGCGAAAAGAACCCTTCGATACAACGAAGGTGTTAAAAAAAAAGGGTGTTCTTTACTAAGATTTAGTAATTCTTCGATTACCTATCATAGTTTTTTTATCTGGAGTACAATCGGAACCATCAAATTGTAATAAGGAAGTAAAAAATAGAGCTAAGAGTTAAAACAATCTAACTGTTTTAGGTAAGTACTGAAAGTCTACACTAATTCAGTAATTTCTCTAAGAAACAGGTTCGATAAATTCCGCTAATTTCTCCTCTATATTTTCCAATTCACTAAGATTTAGCTGAAAAATAGTAGTCAAAACGGTGATTACCTCTTCTGTCGTTTTTAATTGTCGCTTTTCAATGGAATGCTGTAAATGATAAATAGATAGTTTTCCATTGTTCAAAGTATAGCGACTATTGTCTGCATTT
>JBEBRN010000104.1:0-8597 GCA_040394775.1 Taishania pollutisoli | reverse complement strand
TCATAAAAAGTTTTTTCTCCCTGTTAAAGCCTTGAGTGCTATTTTTAGAGGAATACTCTTTAGAAACTTGGAGAAAGCCCACGAAAAAGGAGAAATTATGCTTCCAGATAAAATCCAAGATATTGAAGTATTGAAAAAAATATGCTATGAAAAGAAATGGGTTGTTTTTGCAAAGAAACCCTTTGCAAATCCTGAAAATCTTATTAATTATTTAGGCAATTATACGCACCGCGTAGCGATATCAAACAACCGTATTTTAAAACATGAGAACGGAAAAGTGACTTTTGGCTACAAAGATTACAAAAATGCAGGCTTAAGAAAAGTGATGACCTTGGATGAAAATGAATTTATCAGGAGATTTTTGCAACACGTTCTACCTTCTGGGTTTAGTAAAATCCGCTATTTTGGTTTTATGACATTGCGATTTATAAAGTCCAATTTAGATAACTGCGTTCAACTACTGAATAAGCAAGTTTTAATCCCTCAATATGAAGGTTTAAACGCCCAAGAAGTAGTTCGGTCACTTTTTAAAAGAGATCTATCTTGTTGCTCTAAATGTAAAAAAGGAAGAATGTTAAGTAAGGTGATAATCAAAGCTTCACCTTCTTGAAAATCAATTATTTAATTAATCGTTCTTTCAAATGATAAATTGATTTTTCAAACGCCCAATTTAGCGTAATGGGAGAATTATATACTATTGTAAATGAATATGATAACAGAATTTAAGACATCCTTCCTTCAATCAAATATTTGGTCGACATCAACTACTAAAACGACCGAAAAAGCCTATCTAATTAAAAGCGTACCTATACTTTACCCATAGTTCGACAAGTTCACTACAAGTAGGGCGACAAGCACACTGCAAGTGGCGTGGCTCCGTCCAACTCCATTTTATTTGCCATTTTTTTCAGCTTTTCAGTCTGATTTTTATCGATTTACGAACTTTTATTTCTATTTTTAGAATCGAGAAGAAAAACGGCTAATAAAATGCTGATATGTTATAGCCAATGGTAGGACGACCGTTCACAAGACGCAGACCGACCAAAATTTAAACATTAAGACAAAGACAAACCATTTTGACAGGTGACAAACATACAGACCATATTTCAAGCGGACAACGAGTAAGCCGACACTCATTGCCGACCCTTCTGTATTTTTTATTTTCCCCACCGCACATTTTTTTTAATTCAATTTTAGCCAGCCGCACATTTGGCACATTTGGTTTTGCCCGACACACAAGCCAACGCTTCGCAAAACCAAAAGAGCCAAATCTCCCACCGCACAAGGACATTTCGTATCAATATAATCTTGACAAGCAATGCATTTTTACTACATAGACGAAACAGGCTGCAACGGCAGAGACTTGACACAAGCACAACAACCAATATTTGTATCGGGTGGAATTATACTCCGTGACGAAGGTTGGAACAAAACTCACATAGACTATCAAGCAATCATTTCGAGGTATTTCAACGGACAAGTTCCTGCAAACTTTGAATTTCATACGCATGACTTGTTTTCAAATAACGGAACTGGACATTTTCTAAATCATCCACGTGAACAAAGAAACCAACTCATAAACGACATTCTTGACCTTGTTGCAGAAAGAAAGCACCATTATTACTACTTCGCCATTGACAAGGCTAAATTGAACGCTTACGATACAACGCAAGTAAGAGACCGAGAATATGTAGAGTTAAAAACGCCTTATTTAATTGCTTATGATTACCTCATAACAGCATACGAACAATACACAAAAGTCAAACTCGGACGAAGTGCAAGAGCTTTGGTTATCATTGACAAAAAAGACATTTTTATTTCAGAGATTGAAGCAATTACACAACACCGCAGATTTGCAGGTCCGACAGGAAAAAGAGTAAAATGGATTGTTGAATTTAGTTATCCAGTAGATTCAGAAAAAAACACAATGATTCAGATTTCGGACTTACTACTTTTTCTAACTCGAAAATATCTTGAAATTGAAAACGGTTACAGAAATGAATATTCGGCAGATTTGAAAAATATTTTCAGAGAGTTTTATAAAAAAGTTGATGACCGCCTTATCTACAAACGCCTGCAAACAGAAGATGGTAGAAACTCTGCATATTACAATTCATTTATTGAAGGCATTTGTTCTTTGCCAAGTGCAAGATGGAAATCAAAAACGTATTAAAAAACTTACCTTTACGACAATGTAAAATGGAGAAACAAGAGAGCCAATAAATGAACATAGCACAGATAGAAAATAATTTACAGCAGCTAATAAAGTCTTTCAAAAAAGAGACCTTCATTTATGATTTGCTTTTGGCGTATGACACGCCTAAAAGCACTATTACACGACTACAAAAAGGCGGACTGAATCTATCAAACATTGAAGGTGAAATTTCATGGAAAAAGAAACTTTTCTTCAAATCAACTTTTGATGAAAATTCGCAAAACCTTTTTGACCTTGTAAAGAAAAACGATAGAGCAAAAAAACACAACCCGCGTTTTATACTTGTTACCGACTACAAAACACTTTTGGCTTATGACACCAAAACACAAGACACTTTAGACATTCCGATTCTTGATATTGCCAAACACTTTGATTTCTTTTTGCCTTGGGCTGGCATGGAAAAAGCACAGCACCAAGTTGAAAACCCTGCCGATGTAAAAGCAGCAGAGAGAATGGCAAAGTTGTATGATGAAATAAAAAAGGACAACCCAACCAAAACACCAGAGCAAGTTCATAATCTCAATGTTTTTCTGAGCCGTTTACTCTTCTGTTTTTTTGCCGAAGACACAGATATTTTCAATAAAGGACAATTCACAACAGGAATAAGCAGCCATACACAACAAGACGGTAGCGATTTACACGACTATCTTGACAAGCTATTTGTGGTAATGAATACGGATTATCCCAAACGCAAAAACTTACCTACTTACCTTGATGCTTTTCCTTATGTAAATGGCGGCTTATTCAGCAAACCACACACAGCACCCATATTTACAAGACGAAGCCGACAAGTTGTAATTGAAAGTGGCGAGTTAGACTGGAGTGAAATTAATCCTGACATTTTTGGTTCAATGATTCAGGCGGTTATTTCTCCTGAACATCGTGGTGGTTTGGGTATGCACTATACCAGTGTGCCAAACATTATGAAAGTAATTGAGCCGCTATTTTTAACTGAACTCTATGAAGAATTTGAAGCAGCCAAATACGACCCAAGAAGATTAAATAAACTCCTTGAAAGAATTGGAAAGATTAAAATATTTGACCCTGCCTGCGGCAGCGGCAATTTTTTAATTATTGCATACAAGGAGTTGCGTTTGCTAGAAATTAAAATTTTGAAGCAACTCCAAACCTTGCAAAAAGTGGCAACTGGTTTTGAGCCACACCAGTTAGAACTGATTCCTAAAGCACAATTGACTTTGGCAGCTTCTTACCAAACAACAATGTTTACAAGAATTGAACTGGAAAATTTCTATGGCATTGAGTTAGACGATTTTGCCCATGAAGTGGCTATACTTTCTCTTTGGTTAGCACAGCACCAAATGAATATGAAGTTTAAGGAAGCATTTGGAACAGGAAACCCAACACTTCCTTTGAAAGAAGGCGGACATATTACACACGGCAATGCAACAAGAATAGATTGGGAAAAGGTTTGTCCGAAAAAGGTTGACGATGAAATTTATATTTTAGGGAATCCACCATATTTAGGAGGCAAATCTCAATCCAAAATTCAGAAGGAGGATATGGGAATTGTGTTTAATGGTATTCAAAATTATAAAGAACTAGATTACATAGCATCATGGTTTTTATTGGCAGCAAATTTTACTAAAGAATTAAATTCAGCAAGGTTTGCTTTTGTAACAACTAGCTCAATCAATCAGGGAGCTCAAGTTAATCAATTATGGCCTCTTATTTATTCAAGGAATTTGGAAATCAAATTTGCATATCACCCATTTCCATGGTCAAACAATGCCAAAAGTAATGCTGGTGTATCTGTTTCAATTATTGGTATTGGTCATAAGTCTTTGAATAAGAAAATAATTTACAGTGGCTCTCATAAATACACTGTCGAAAATATTAATTCATATATTTTACCTGCAAGAGATGTTGTCATTTCACAAAGATTGAATTTACTATCTAATCTGCCTCAGATGATAACAGGTAACAGTCCTTATGACAACAACAATTTGCGATTTGATGAAGATTTTAAATCATTCATTGAAAATAAATATCCAGAAGTTAAGCATTTAATAAAAAGGACAATTGGTGCTGATGAGTTATTGAATGACATTTATAAATATTGTTTTTGGATTACAAATGAACAATTGGATTTAGCCGAATCAATACCTGAAATTAAAGAAAGGATTGAAAAAACAAGAGCATTTAGAATTGATGGTGGTGATGTTGCCAGAGGTATTGCAAATCGTTCTCACCAATTTAGGTATACTCACACAGCAAAAAAGCATCAAATCATTATCCCAATTGTATCATCAGAAAGAAGAGAATATATCCCTATTGGGTTCACAGACAATAACTCAGTAGTTATAAGTTCAGCGGCTGCAATTTATGACCCTGAACTTTACATATTTTCCATTATCAGTTCAAAAATTCATAATTGCTGGTTGCGACTTACATCAGGAAAATTAGACAGTAGGATAAGGTATTTATCTGCATTATCTTGGAATACATTTCCATTTCCCGAAATAAATCAAGAACAAAAGCAAGAGTTAGAAAGACATGCTTATGCTGTTTTAGGAGAAAGGGAAAATCATTCAGAAAAAACACTAGCTCAACTTTACGACCCTGATAAAATGCCTGATGATTTGCGAGAAGCACACCATCAACTTGACCTTGCTGTAGAACGCTGTTACCGAAGTAAACCCTTTGCAAACGATGAGGAACGCTTGGAATATTTGTTCAAACTCTATGAGCAAATGATAGCAGAAGAAAAGGAGAACAACGGAGAATTAAATTTTGAACCAGTAAAAGTTAAAACGAAAAAAAAGAAAAATGCCTGATATAGTAAATGTAACATACGCCCAAACAGGGCAAAGCTCCAAACTAAATTCTCTTGGAATGAGAGAAATGCAAGAAAAAGTGTATCAGGCAAGAGATGCTCAATATCTTTTGTTAAAAGCACCACCTGCTTCTGGAAAAAGCAGAGCATTGATGTTTATTGCTTTAGACAAATTGGTGCATCAAGGTTTGAAAAAAGTAATTGTTGCCGTTCCCGAAAAATCTATTGGCGGTTCATTTGGCAAAACCAAATTAAAAGACTTTGGCTTTTTTGCTGATTGGGAGCCAAACGATGAATACAACCTTTGCACGCCAGGAATGGACGGGAGTAAAAGCAAAGTGCAAGCATTCAAAAACTTTTTAGCCAATGATGAAAAAATATTGATTTGCACTCATGCCACACTTCGCTTTGCATTTGAGGAATTAGACGAATCGAAATTCGACAATACTCTTTTAGCTATTGACGAGTTCCACCATGTTTCAGCAGATGGCGACAGCCGTTTAGGTGAATTGCTTCGTAGCTTAATGGCGAAGTCAACGGTTCATATTATGGCAATGACTGGCTCATATTTCAGAGGCGATACAGTTCCTGTATTAATTCCACAAGACGAAGCCAAGTTTACCAAAGTAACATACAACTATTATCAGCAACTAAACGGATATACCTACTTAAAATCGTTGGGAATTGGCTACCATTTTTATCAAGGAAAGTACACTTCTGCGATTCTTGAAATATTAGACACTGACAAGAAAACTATTCTACACATTCCAAATGTAAATTCAGGTGAATCAACCAAAGACAAGCACAATGAAGTAGGAATGATTTTAGATTCCATTGGTGATATTCAAAAAGTAGATAGTGCAACGGGAATAATTCACTTAAAAAGAAAATCAGATGGCAAGATTTTGAAAATTGCTGATTTGGTTAACGACAATCCAAAGGATAGAGATAAAGTTGTTGCTTACCTAAGAGAAATCAAAACCGTTGACGACATGGATTTGATTATTGCGTTAGGTATGGCAAAGGAAGGTTTTGACTGGCCATTTTGTGAACATGCTTTGACAATCGGTTACAGAGGTTCATTAACAGAAATTATTCAAATCATTGGGCGTTGCACAAGAGACAGCAGCAATAAATCTCATGCACAGTTTACAAACCTTATTGCACAACCTGATGCAGCAGACGAATTGGTAAGACTTTCCGTAAATAATATGTTGAAAGCAATTACTGCATCTTTGCTTATGGAACAAGTGCTTGCACCAAATTTCAAATTCAAGCCAAAAGTTTCAGATGATGACAAAGCAGAGGAAGGAGAAATAAAAGTTCATGGTTTGAAAAAACCAAGTTCGCAACGCACTAAAGAAATTATTGAATCGGACTTAAACGATTTAAAGGCAACAATTCTACAGAATGACACCATGTTGAAAGCATTGCCCGGAACGATTGACCCCGAAGTAATCAACAAGGTTTTAATACCAAACATAATTGCCAAAAAATATCCTGAACTATCCGAAGAACAAGTTGAAGAAGTAAGGCAGTATGTAGTATTAGATTCAGTCGTGAAAAATAATTTGATGATTGATGTTGCCACTATTAAAAAGGCAATTCGAGAAGATGAAGGAATTAAAAAAGCAATTGCAGAAGCTAATCCAAATCAAATAATTGAAAAAGAATTAATCCCGAAAATTGTTCAAACCGTATATCCTGATTTATCATTAGACGAAGCAAGTTCATTTAGCAAATTGAATGTTGCTATGGAACCAAACGGAACACCAAGCGAAGTAGCAGACAAGCGATTTATTAGAATGGCTGGTCAGTTTGTTAACATTGACGATTTACATATTGATTTGATTGATAGAATAAATCCGTTTCAAAAAGCATTTGAAATTTTATCAAAAGATGTAACGCCAAAAGTTTTGAAAGTGATTCAAGATGTAATTGAAGCAACAAGAATTACAATGACATTAGAAGAAGCGGCATTGCTTTGGGATAAAATAAAAGCCTTTGCAAATACTTTTAAACGTGAGCCAAGTCTAAATTCAACCGACCCATTGGAACGAAGAATGGCAGAAGCAATAATCTTTTTGAAAGAACAAAAAAGAAAAGCGAACAATGGACAAGGATAAAATACTTAAAAATATTTTTGAAGACGACCCGTTGGGCTTATTGAATGTAAAGCCGACAACTTCACCTGCGAGGAACGAAGATGAAAGACTTGTTGCCTCATTCAACGAAATAAACGACTTCTACGAAAAGAATAACCGAGAACCCGAACAAGGAGGAGGCATTCAGGAATTTCCACTTTATTCAAGATTAAAAGGACTTAGAGAAAATCCTGCGAAAATTGAAATACTTAAACCACATGATAAATTTGGCTTACTCAATTTTGAAATAAAAATCATCCAATCATTTGACGACATTTTTAATGACGATGATTTAGGACTTTTAGCAGATGATTCAGAAGGATTGTTTGATTTCAAAAATATCAAGAAAATTGATGAAAGAGCAAGTTCTGACTTTGTGGCAAGACGAAAACCATGTAAAGACTTCAACAAATACGAACAGCAGTTTAAAGATGTTCAGAGAGATTTGAAAAACGGCAAACGTAGGTTAGTTACATTCAAAGAAGAGAATTTAAGAGCAGGTGATTTTTATGTTCACAATGGCATTTTGTTGTATTTAGAAAGCGTTGACGAAAAGAAAGAAGTCCAAGAATATAAAAGCGGCAGTAGAGAAAGGAAAGACGGTCGAACAAGAGTTCTTTTTGAAAATGGAACTGAATCAAATATGTTGTTTCGTTCACTTTATAAAGCACTTTTAGCAAATGGAAAAGCGGTTAGTGAAAATGTAGATGATGTAAATGAAAGCTTTTTAGAAACGTTCAGCAACATAACAGAGCATGACGAAGAAGCAGGTTACATCTACATTTTAAAATCAAAAAGCGACAAACAAGAAATTAGAGAAATTCAAAACCTTTATAAAATTGGCTTTTCGACAACAAATGTTGAGGACAGAGTAAAAAATGCAATTCAAGAGCCGACTTATTTGATGGCTGATGTAAGAATAGTAATGACTTACAAATGCTATAACATGAATCCGCAAAAGTTTGAGCAACTAATTCATAATTTCTTTGGCAACTCATGCTTAAACATTGACGTGTTTGACAAGGAAGGCAATAGACATACACCCAGAGAATGGTTTATTGCACCAGTAGGAATAATTGACCAAGCAATACACTTAATTATATCGGGCGACATAGTGAAATATAAATACGATTCAAAAAACGAAGAAATAGTAACAAGATGAGAAGCCAACGCACAGGTGTAAGCACATTTGCAAGCCGCACAAGCCCAAGCACAGACCAAAGCTTGCAAAAGAGCTTCCACCTTTCCCACGCAGACAAAATTGAATTAAAAAAAATCTCCTCCCCTTCTGAAAATAAAAAATACGCAACCGCACAACCCGACACGACAAAGACAGCGAAACGTAGTATTAGCAATGGTTTGCAAGGACGGACGACAAGAACCACTGGCTATAACAAGTAAGGCTTAAACGCAGCGTAGCGATAGCGAAGTTGCGGTTTTAGCC
>JBEBRN010000103.1:0-8774 GCA_040394775.1 Taishania pollutisoli | reverse complement strand
ATACTGCAAAAATGGGGAATTTATACTTACCCACTATTATTCATATAGAGCCAATTTATTCATATCATAAGAGATCCTCGTGGAACTGGTTGTGGACAAATTAAGAGTTTTAAAAAGAAAGATGCTTTTGCAGTCGGATATCAATGGACACAGTTTAATAAAAATGTTTCCAAACTAAAGTTACGGCATCCTAGTAATTATTTTCTTATTAAATATGAAAATCTCATTAAGAATCCCGAAGAGTCAATAAAGTCTATAAGTCAATTTTTAGAAATTGAGTATGCACCGCAAACTATTGAAAATCATGGAGATTACAATTCACACGATCGACCAATTTCGTATAAGCGGTATCACCGTAACACAGACAAACCATTAGATGCTAGCAAAATTAAAGAATGGAAACGACGATTAACAGTTAGTCAAATTCAAAAGATTGAATGTGCTACTTACGAAGAAGCCAATAAATACGGTTATCAAATCGAAAAGCCTATTTTACCTTCTAAAGAAGGAGTAAATTTCCCTTTATCAAAGTTTAAAGTTAAGATCGGTATTGGTGTTTATCGACTTTTTCTAAATGCTCCATTTTTTGTCCAGAGGAGTATCGTGTCTCTCAAAAGTTTTTTCTTGGATAGATCATTCCGATAATTAACATTCTTGAAATACATTCTTAATTTTCACATACGAAAGTTTCTTTTTAAATTCGTAAATTGCCCACGCTAAGGCAAATATTTACTGTACTCAACTATATAGTATCCACAAATAAACAGATTGTATGGACTATCCAATAAAACATGTTAAACGACAAACAGGTGAAAGCACAAATTTTGATATTGAGAAACTCCGAACTTCTCTCCAGAAATCAGGAGCCTCAGAAATTGAAATCGGAGAGGTATTAGAGCTCATGGAGCCTCATTTACACGACAACATCACATCAAAAACGATATATAAATTAGCATTTAAATATTTAAAGCGAATTTCAGGAACTTTTGCAGCTCGTTATAGTTTAAAAAGAGCTTTGCGAGATTTAGGTCCTGCAGGTTTTTATTTTGAAAGATGGGTAGCTAAATTTCTACAAAGTTATGGCTACGAAACATGTGTCAATCAAATTATTGAGGGAAATGCTGTATCTCATGAAGCAGATGTTATTGCCAAGAAAGGAGAGGATATGTTGTGGATTGAATGTAAGTTTAGAAATTCACTGGAATCGAAAGTTCCTGTTACCACACCCATGTATTTACTTTCTAGAATCAAAGATATTTCAACAAAAAACTATCATTTATTCCATTCAAAAAGTCGTTTTAACCAAGGTTGGCTTATTACCAATGCTTATTTAACCTCAGATGCTATTGCTTTTGGTGAGTTTTACGGAATCAACATGTTATCTTGGGATTATCCCGCTAAAAAAAGCATTAAGACTTTGGTAGATCAAAAAGCACTATATCCAGTAACATGTATGACGACAATCTCAAAAAGAGAGAAAGATTATCTTTTAGAAAATAATTGTATTCTTGTGAAAGATATTTATGACAACCCTGAAATTTTAAGAGGCAACTCAATCATCAACAGACGAAATGTCAATAAAATATTGAAAGAAGTAAAGGAATTGATTTATCTAAATGAATAAATCTTACTATACTGATTATCAATCCTAATAAACAAAAAAAAGTCCCTCGTTTGAAGGACTTTTAGTAACATTATATTAAGCGTCTTTTTTCTTTTTTGGAGCTGCTGCTTTCTTTACCTTTTCGGCTTCTGGAGCTTTTGCCGCTGCCGGCTTCTTAGCTTTCTCTTCTTTCTTTTCAGCTGGCTTCTTAGCTTTCGGTGCTTTCTTTTCAGCAGGAACTTTTTTAGTCTTCTTTTCTGAATCCTCTTTCGGTTCTTCTACTTTTTCATTTTCAATTATAATAAATCCTTTTTCATTTAATTTATTATACCATTGAAAAATTTTACGAATATCAGAAGGATATACTCTTTCTTTGTCGTAGTTAGGTAGAACTGTTTCTAAGTAAGCTTCTAATTTTTTCATATCCTCTTTGTGAGAAAGAGTATTATTCCCTTTTTCTTTTTCAAAAATTGATACAAACACTTCTTTCAAAGGAATATCTGCCTCGGTTGTATAAATACTAATATCATCAATAGCTGAAATGCGATCTGTTGCGTAAGCAGGGATACGTTTATTAGTATCTAACGATTCAACAATAATGCTGTTTTTACTTTGTGCAATAACCTTATATAGTCCCGGTCTGCCTGAAATAGAAATTATTCCTGTAAGATTCATAAAAAATTAAAATTTTGTTCAAAAATAGAAAGTTTAGACAATACACCAAGTTTAATCCTTCATTATTTTATAAGATTTATTAAAATTAGTGCTTTCTAATTGTAATATGTAGACTCCCTTAACTAAATGACCAAAGGAAATTGGTTGATTTTTATAGCGCTCTTTCACTAATAATTGTCCATTAATAGCATAAATACTATAAAAATCAATTGCTACAGAAGAAGAAATAGTCACTTCATCACTGGTTGGATTAGGATAAACCTGTAATACATTTTCTAATTCATCCACTGCTAGTGTAGAATGAAAATAATTAGAATAGTTGGAGCATCCTGCGCTATCTGATACTTTTACTTGGTAATTACCTCCTATTGTGATGGTTATTGTTTGCTGAGTTTCACCATTTATCATTTCACCATTCCGATACCATTGATAGTTATATGCAGGTGTAGACGTTAAAACATTCTGGTTAATTGTAATAATAGGTTGAATTGGAGGAGTTCCTATTGCTACATTTTTCGTTAATGTAGAATAACAATTATCTCCATAATCAAAAGTGACAGTATATGTTCCTGGTTGTGATATCGTTATTTGTGCAGTTGAATCACCTGTTGACCATACGAAATTTCGTAAAGAGTCCAGTCCATCTACACCTAATTGAAAATCAGCACCACAATACCCAACATTATTTGAAAATTCGCCATTGTGTACCAAAAGCTTATAAGCATTAACTCTTCCATGGCCATACGTATAGTTTGGCATTGATCCATAGTGATAGAAGACATCTGTATTATTCGTTAAATCGTTGATAAAATCTTTGTAGGAACTTGTAGGACATTTTTCTAAGTACAATGCTGCAATACCTGAAACAACTGGAGCAGCCATCGATGTTCCCCCATTACGAGCATGCCATCCGCCTAGTTCTAAAGCTGTATTATAGGATGGATTTGCTCTCATAAAAGCCGGTGCAGCTCCCATCATCATATCACCATTAGATGTAACATCTGGCTTCATAAGTCCATTTCGGGTTGGCCCTAAACTAGAAGAATAAGAAATATAACCAACAGGTGGAAGAGATGGTATAGAATATGCTACCCCATTATTATTAATATGTGTTAGTCTATTTCGTAAATTTCCAACGGTTACCATTTTTTTGGAGCAAGCCCATGAAGAAATAATCGTAGAGAGCGTGTCTGGGCGCATATACTTAGAAATACTAGGTAAAGTAGTCACAGAAGGTAAATTTGTCTCCATATCATTCAAATTAGTCCATTTACCACTCCACAAGTCAAACTCTCCTACTCCACTTACTGCTAATTGATATAGATACTGAAGTGAATCATAATCTCTTATAAGTACTTCTAATTCATAGGTATCACCATAAGATGTTTTATACATTTCAAAGACAGCCAATTTATTCCCGTTCATATCGCGAATAGTGTCTTGTGTGTGACTACCAATTGCTTTTAAGTTATAAAATGTCGTATAGGGCGTCTGTTCATATGTAATAGGATCATTCGCCGCAAAAGCTATATTTAAACTATTCGATTCAATAGTGTCTGACCACCAATCAAAGTAAATTGAGTTCGTTAAGATTTGATTAGTTGGGTTATTTTTAAACCAGACAAAATTGGTGTCATTATAGATTTTCCCTTTCAGGTGATATTTGCCTTTATCACCACTATTTCCCATAGCGCCGACAATGATTCGTCCTTTTTGCGCATCGAGCATTTGTTCCATCAACTCAGAAGCTGGATCTTTGCCATCATGTGAACCAAAGTAATCACCTACACTTAAATTCATTACTGCTGGTAAACCTAGGCTATCGGCTATTTTAAATAGATAATCACAAGCATCTGCGACAGTTAATGTCCAATTTGCTTTATTAAAATCCGTTTGAACGACAACAATCTTAGCTTGGATCGCCATACCAATTTCTTTTCCATTAGCACGTCCATTACCCGTTGCAGCACCACTAACAGTAGACCCATGATAGGTCGTCATTTCCTTCAATGGACAGGTGCCATTGACAATTGAGAGAGAATCACAGCTTTTTCCATAATTATAAGGAGAAGGTGCAGTAGCATCTGTCACCGCACTTTGATCCCAGTACGCAATGACTCTAGGAACATTATTCTCATCAATAAAATCAGGGTGCGTCCAATCAATTCCTTGATCAACAAAACCGACGATTACATTTTTTCCAGTATAGCCGCGTAATAAATCACCATACCCTTCTTGTACTTCTTTTACATGTTGTACAATTCTAGCAGTGTCAGAAAGCGGTTTTGCTACATTGAACTCAAAATAAAATTGATGTATTTGTTTATTTATAGAAAGATCGTTTATTTGTCGAGGTGTAGCCTGAATATACACCCAATTAGGTGTAATTTGCTTCACAACAATTTTATTATTTCGGAGAATGTCTAATGTTTGTTGTCCTTCATAAGTAACAGCAAAAGCAGTAGGTTCATCTGGTTGCTCATTCAAATACTTTTTAAATCGAAAATTATCTGATTGTGAAAAGGCTGTTATTGAAAAAAGTAGCAAAAAAAATACAATTGCAAATCTATATTTGACCATTTATCCTTGTTTTTGAATGGTTAAAACTTTAAAATATATAAATATCATAATATTTAGCCCATAATTAGGGATAAAGATATATTTTTATCCCAAAATTGACAATGTTAAATATGAAAAAGATTATTATTAGGCTTTCATTTTCCCTATTAGCCTTAGGATTAACTAGCACTGTTTTTGGTCAAGTTGACAAAGGTGTATTAAACTGGTACAATACTGGTAAAGCTGGCCTTCAGACAGAAAAAGCATACAAATTGCTAAAAAATCAACCTTCAAAGACAGTTATTGTAGCTGTAATTGACTCAGGAGTTGATATTGAACACGAGGATTTACAAGGTAAAATCTGGACAAACACGAAAGAAATTCCAGGAAATGGTATCGATGATGACAACAACGGATATGTAGATGATATTCACGGATGGGGATTTTTAGGTTCTCCTGATGGAAAGAATCAAAAATATGCACGTTTAGAAAAAACTAGAATTTATGCTTTATACAAAGATGAATTTGAAAATGTTGATGCCTCTGAAGTTCCAACGAATAGAAAAGCAGATTACGATGTTTTCGTAGCGGCTAAAAAATCTATGGAAGAAGATAGAGAACTATATGAAGGATACCAGAGTCAAATGGCACAGTTGCCTATGATTATGAAAATGGTTCCTCAAATGGTTGGTCAGAAATTAGGAAAAGAAGACTATACGTTAAAGGATTTAAACAAATGGAAGCCTAAAGATGCTCAAGATCAACAATTCCGTCAATTAGCAATCGCTATTGAAACAGGTGAATTATCTGACGAAGTTATCCAAGCTCAAATTGATCAAGTAAGCTCTATGCTTGATTATTACTTGAATCCAGATTTGAATGATCGTGAATTTATTGGTGATGATTCAGACGATTTCAACGATGTGAAATATGGTAATAATGATGTTGACGGACCAGATGCACTACACGGAACTCACGTTTCTGGAATTATTGCAGCTATTAGAGGAAATGGTTTAGGAGGTGACGGTGTTGCTGAAAACGTTCTAATTATGCCTGTAAGAGCAGTACCGAATGGTGATGAGGCGGATAAAGATATCGCTTTAGCTATTCGTTATGCTGTAGACAATGGAGCATCTGTTATCAATATGTCTTTTGGTAAAGGTTTCTCTATTCACAAAAAAGAAGTTTACGAAGCACTTAAATATGCAGACGATCACGGTGTTTTATGTGTTCATGCTGCAGGAAACGATGCTAAAAACTTAGATACTGAGATTAATTATCCAACTGACAAATATGAGTTCCAAGATGTGAAGTTCACAAACTATCTAACAATTGGCGCTTCAACTAGAGATGCAAAAGGTAAATTAGCAGCTAACTTCTCTAACTATGGTCAAACGAGAGTAGATGTTTTCGCACCAGGATTCGAAATTTACAACACTGTTCCTGATAATAAATACCAAAAATTACAAGGAACATCAATGGCTGCACCAATGGTTGCTGGAGTTGCTGCCATGTTAAAATCTTATTTCCCAGAATTGACAATGACACAGATTAAAGATGTTATCTTATCTACAGCTAAGTCATACAAAGGAAAATTACAAGAATTGCCAGGATCTGATACAAAAGTTGACTTCGCAACATTAAGTGTTACGGGTGCTGTTGTTGATGTATACGCTGCAGTTAAAAAATGTATGGAAATGACTAAGAAATAATTAGTCACTCAGTATAATTGAAAGGTTGTCCATGTGGCAACCTTTTTTGTTTCTTAAAAAACAATATTCAACTTTAAATTACTCATAAATCAACTACTTTTTATACGTCACGTATTTATTCAATCTATCTTTGTACTCTTTTAAAAAATATGAAACGATTATTTAATACATATAAGTCTGCATTTCTAGGTTTATCAGTTGAATCTTGGATGTTGTCTTTGGTGATGTTATTAAATCGTATAGGTGGAATGGTCGTTCCTTTTTTAACCGTTTATTTAATTACAGAACTAGGATTTGCTACCAATCAAGCTGGAATAGTGATGAGTTGTTTTGGCTTAGGCGGACTTTTTGGTTCCATTGTCGGTGGTTGGCTAACGGACAAATTTGGCTCCTTCTATATTCAATTTTTAAGCTTACTATTGGCCGCACCTATTTTTATATTACTCAATAGCTTAACGACAGTCGTTGAAGTTTCTCTCACTGTTTTCTTGTTAAGCTTTATCAATGAATGTTTTAGACCAGCAAACTCTGCTGCTATTTCTTTATATGCAAAAAAGGAAAATATTACACGGTCATTTTCTTTAAATAGAATGGCGGTTAATTTAGGATTCTCTTTCGGCCCTGCTTTTGGAGGATTTCTAGCAACAATCTCATACTCTTGGCTATTCTACGGAAATTCCATCGCTAGTTTTATTGCTGCAATTGTCTTCTTTTGGTACTTCTTTGGACGAAAGAAGAGAAATAAAGTACCACTTATAGAAACACCATCTGAATATGATTTTGAACGAGAAGGTTCCCCATATTCGGATAAGTGGTTTATTATCTTTAGTTTTTTCACTTTTTTGTATGCTTGTGTTTTCTTTCAATTAATTATTATCCTTCCAATGTTTTACGAAGAGTCATTGGGTTTCAATCAAGCTACAATTGGTTTATTATTAGCGTTTAATGGAATTCTTGTATTTGTTACTGAAATGCCCATTGTTCAATTTGTGGACAATAAATTCAACGAATATGTAAACATAACTATTGGGAGTGTTTTACTGTTTATCGCATTCGCTTGGTTATTAATCGATCATTCTTTGATTTCGTGTATCATTTCAATGACTTTTTTAAGTATTTCTGAACTATTGGTTCTTCCGTTTATTTCTACAATTGCCGCTAAACGATCTACCGACAAAAAAAGAGGTGCTTACATGGGATTACAAGGTTTAAGTATCGGTCTTGCATTTGTTGTGATGCCCATTTCAGCTACTCTTTTGATTAAATATTATTCATTTGAATATTTATGGATAGCCAATATGCTTATTTTATTAGTGGTCAGTTTTAGCTTTTATTATCTTAAAAATAAAATGCCGGTGAGTATAAATAAGAAATAAGTCTCTAACTAGTTGTAGAATGAGTTTCTCCTTCAATGCGTAAATGATTGACTTTAAATACTTCCTCAAAAAAAATGGGCACTTCTCAGCGCCCATTCTATCAACATTCAATCAATACGATTAATGCTCACATGCTGCATTTGGCTTACAGCAACTTGGAAGAGCATTTTGACTCGCAACGTTTGCTGGTACGTCATCAATGTCATAACCAGTATTAGAAATGATATCTTTAATTTCAGCTTCAGAAATCTTTTTAGTTTTCCACTTTACTGTTAACATCTTAGTTGGGATATCCAAATCAGAATAAACAACTCCTTTTGTATAGTTCAACTTTGAATCAATACGCTCTTTACACATACTACAATTGGCAGATGTTTTAAAAGTTTTAGTCATTGTTTTGGGTTGTTTCTGTGCGCTTAAGTTGAAACTCATAAGTAAGAATACTATTCCTACCATTATTTTAATTTTTGTCTTCATGTTTTTTGTGTTTTAATGTATATATAATTTTCGCATACGCGTTTATTCCTGTAATCGGCCCCCAAACTTGGGTAGCGTCAAAAGTCGTTCCGAAAGGGTTTTGAGCATCAACAATCGGATCTTTTTGCTTAAAGTTGGTCATATTTTCTACACCAATTGAAAATTCCCAAGCTTTATAAATGTGCGTCACTTGTCCGTTCAGAATTGGATAAACAGGCGTCCACTCATTTGTTATCAATTGCCCGTTTTCTTCATACGCCGGTAATCGTGCATTTCCAAGAACATTACCAGTTAGATTAAATTCCCAGCGTTTATTACGTGTTGAATAGCTCAAACTAATTAATCCTCTATGTTGAGGAACTAAGACTTGTT